>NZ_JBSGJD010000032.1:0-53162 GCF_053605405.1 Amycolatopsis sp. NPDC003861 | reverse complement strand
GAGCACGTGGCCCTGATCGGCTCGACCCCCGCGACCTACCGGCGCGGCAGCAGTGCCGCGACCCGGCTCGCGCAGGGCTTCACCGCGGAAGCGGATCGCCGGGGCATCCGCTCGACGACGCTGGCCTGGGGTGACACCCACTGGCGGACGCTGCGCGGCCTGGACGCGCTGTTCGCCCGCCACCCCGGCGTCACCGGTCTGGTGGTGCACAACGAAACGGCGCTGCCCGCGGTGCTGGCCGCCCTGCACCACCGGGGGCTGCGGGTCCCCGAGGACGTCTCGCTGGTCGCGGTCTGCCCGGACAGCCTGACCGCGCACAGCCTGCTCGAGCTGACCTGCCTGGCCATCCCGGCGCGGGAGATCGGCGCGCTGGCCGTCGAAACGGTCCTCGGGCAGCTCGACGACGGCACCACGCCGGGCACCCGGCTGCTCGCCCCGGAGCTGACGGTCCGCGCCAGCACCGCGCCGCCGCGCCTGCCGGGAACCGGGCGGCCCCAATAGCGTCCGGCGCATTTTGCCACTGTCGGTATTCCGGTGATCAATTGTCGGCGGTTGGTTCACGGAAATGACGTATTGCCCGGACGGCCCGGGCCGGTGTTAACGTGACCGCGGCGACCGCGCGGCTGTTTTTCCGCTCGCATTTGCCGAGACGAAATTCCGGGGGAAGCGATCTCAGCCGGAGGGGCCCTGACATGCATCGAAGACAGCTGGCGCTGGCGGCCGTCGTGGTGGCGGGGTGGTCGCTGCCCGTTCCGGCGGCGGCGGAACCGGCCGCCGCCGCCGTTGCAGCGAACGATTCGGGCCAATCGGTCACGCTGATCACCGGCGACCGGGTGCGGGTGCTCCCGAATTCCCGGGGAGAAAGCACGGTCACGGTCGAACCGGGTCCGGGCCGCGAGCGGATCGGTTTCTTCCGCGAAACGCACACCGGTGCGCAGGCCGGCGACATCACCGTGGTGCCGTCGGACGCGCTGGCCCTGGTCGCGTCCGGCAAGCTCGATTCCCGGCTGTTCGACGTTTCCGGGCTGCTGCGGCAGCACCTCGCCGACTCCACGGGCAGCCTCCCGCTGATCGTCACCTATTCCGCAGGCTCCCCCGCCGCCACCCCGCCCGCCACGACGGCCGTGCGCGACCTGCCGAGCGTGCGCGGCGCGGCGCTGCGCCAGGACCGGCGGCGCGGCACGGAGTTCTGGTCCTGGCTCACCGCCGGGTCCGCGCTGCGGCCCGGGGTGGGCAAGGTGTGGCTGGACGGCCTGGCCACCCCCGCGCTCGACGTCAGCGTGCCGCAGATCGGCGGCCCGGCCGCCTGGCAGGCGGGCTACACGGGCCGCGGGGTCACCGTCGGCGTCCTCGACACCGGTGTCCGGGCCGATCACCCGGATCTCGCCGGCAAAGTCGTGGAAGCCCGGGACTTCACCGGAACCCGGCCGGACGCGAGCGACGACCTCGGGCACGGCACGCACGTCGCCGGCATCATCGCTGGCACCGGGGCCGCCTCCGGTGGCCGGTACCGCGGGGTGGCACCGGACGCCCGGCTGGTCAGCGGCAAGGTCTGCGTCGCCTACGGCTGCCCGGAATCCGCGGTGATCGCGGGGATGGAGTGGATCGCGCCGAAGGTCCGCGTGGTCAACCTGAGCCTCGGCGGCGACGCGACCGACGGCACGGATCCGGTGTCCCAGGCGGTGAACGCGCTGACCGGCCGCTACGGCACGCTGTTCGTCGCCCCGGCCGGCAACGACCGCTCGCTCGACCTGCCCGAACCCGGCCCGGTCGTCGCGCCCGCGGCGGCCGGCGCGGCGCTGGCGGTCGGCAGCGTGTCGGCCCAGGACACCACCAGCGCGTTCTCGAACCGCGGCGCCCGGCTCGGCGACTACGCGGTCAAGCCCGACATCGCCGCTCCCGGCGAGGGCATCGTCTCGGCGCGGGCCGCGGGGACACGCGACGGCGACACCGCGCCGGTCGACGACGACTACGCGCGGCTCTCCGGGACGTCGATGGCGGCACCGCACGTCGCCGGTGCGGCGGCCCTGGTGCTCCAGCGGCACCCGGGCTGGCTCGCCGGCCGGCTCAAGACGACGCTGACCAGCACCGCCAAGCCCACCGGCGCCGTCGCCGAGCAGGGGGCCGGCCGGGTCGACGCCGCCCGCGCGGTCACCCAGCAGGTCACCGCCACCACCGGCAGCCTCGGCTACGGCTTCGTCGCCTGGCCGCGCACCCGGCCCGTCACGAAAACCGTGACCTACCACAACGACGGCGACACGCCCGTCACGCTGGCGCTCGCCGCCACCTCGCCGCTGTTCACGCCGACGGCCGCGGCCGTGGTGGTGCCCGCGCACGGCGATGCCGACGTCGGCGTCACCCTGCGGGCCGGCGGGGCCACGGCCGGGCAGCACGGCGACCGGCTGACCGCGACGGCGCCCGGGATCACCGTGCAGACCGCGCTCGGCGCCTTCCTGGAACCCGAAAGCTACGACGTGTCGGTGCGGCTGATCGGCCGCGACGGGCGGTTCACCGCCGGGGTCGCCACCCTCGTCGACACCGCGACCGGAGCCGCGTTCGGCGTGCGGCCGTTCGGCGCCGACGGCACGGCCGTGGTGCGGGTGCCCAAGGGCCGCTACGACCTCAACGCGCTCGACGTGTCCGGCGACCCGACCGGCCAGACCCGGCCGGCCGCGGTGACCCTGCTGTCGCGGCCCGGCCAGCCGGTGACCGGGGCTGTTTCGATCACTTTGGACGCCCGCGCGGGCAAGCCGCTGCGCGCGGTGGTCGACCGCGCGGACGCGCGGCTGCAGGGCGGCGAACTGGGCCTGGTGTCCGGGAACCCGGGCGGGACCCGGACGAACACGCTCGCCTGGATCGTCCAGCCGGGCACCGAGCTGTACGCGGCAGGCTCGGGCCGCGAGGTCACCGACCACACCTACGCGCTGTACTTCCGGGCGACGCTGGCCGCCCGCCCGGACGGCGACTACGTCTACCAGCTGGCGCTCCTCGAACGCGGCCGCGTCCCGGCGGACCCGGTCTTCCGGGTGCGCGACCGGGACCTCGCGGTGGTCGACGCGCGGTACCACACGCAGGGCAAACCCGCGGACAGCCTGCGCCTCGACGACGTCACGTTCGGTTTCCCGGGCGCCGACAGCGGGACGTACCAGGTCGCCGCGCAGGCCCTGCCGAGCCGGCGCACCGAGTACTACACGACCGGGGTGACCTGGCAGCACCTCCTGGCGGTGTACCCGGATCCGCTGACCGACGCGGAAAGCAACTACTCCTACCGGACGTACCGGGCGGGGCCGCAGCGCGCCGGCTGGAACCGCGCCCCGGTCGGGCCCGCTTTCGGCGCGCCTCAGGACGGCTGGGGGGTGCTCCGCGCCGGAAACCAGCTGGTGTACGCGATCCCGCTGGTGTCGGGCAGCGATCCGGAGCAGTACACCTCGCCACCCGGAGGTCTCACCGGCACGGCGACGCTCTCGCGTGACGGTGTCACGCTGGCCACCGCGCCGAGCCCGGCGATCGGGGCACTGGCCATCCCGGCCGACGCGGGCACGTACACGCTGCGGTCGGTGGCCACGCGCAGCGTGCCGTGGTCGGTGGTGGGGACCGCGGCGGACGTGCTGTGGACGTTCCGCGACCCCGGTCCGGCGGCGCCCGCGAAACCGTTGCCGCTGCTGGTGGTCCGGGCCGAGGGGGCGGTCGACGACCAGAGCCGGGCCCCGGCCGGGAAGCCGTTCGTGCTCGCCCTGACCGCGCAGCGGCAGCCGGGTGCGGGCGAGCTCCGGCTGGCGGACCTGCGCGTCGAAACGTCCATTGACGACGGTGCCAAGTGGACACCCGTGCCCACGGCCCGCATCGGCAACGGGGGCCTCGCGGTGGTGCGCAACCCGGCGGCCGGCGGGTTCGTGTCGCTGCGGATCACCGCCCGGGACAGCGACGGCAACGCGGTCACCCAGACCGTGCTCAGGGCGTACCAGACGGCACCGTGACCGCGACGGCGGCGAGCGGGACGACGAAGGCGGCCGCGGTCAGGGCTCTCAGGGCCCGGCCGTGGGCCCGCCATTCGCCGTCCCAGCCGTTTTCGCCGTCGTAGCGCAGGTTCGCCGTCGTCATCAGCGCGCGGCCCAGCCCGAACCCCACCCCAGCTCCCAGCGCCGCGGGCAGCGACGCCGTGAGGGCGACGGCGATCGCGGCGACGTACGGCAGGCCGCTGGGCAGGTAGGTGCGCGCGCCGGTGCCCATTTCGAACCCGAACTGCAGCGGGCCGAGGTGCCGGCCGAGCCGGAACACCGTGTCCGGCACCAGCCGCCGGTTCTCCGGCAGCCGGAACGCCCACACCCCGGTTTCCCGCAGCAGCACCGCACCCAGCACCGCGGCCACCACGACCCAGCGGGCGACCGCCGGGAGCGGGGCGCGCAGCAGGGAACCGGCCACGAGCGAGACGAGCGCGGTCAGGACGCCGCCGCAGACGAGCCCGGCGCAGAACGCCAGTGTCGGAGTGCCTCGCCAGACCGGCGAGCTCAGCACGAAGGCCGAGTTCCGGCTTCAACTGGAGCCGCTGGTGGCGAACCCGGCGGCCGCGCACAGGACGAGCCACGCGCCGGGCAGCAGCCGGCCCGGCGCGAACAGGAGCGCGATCGTCACCGCGGCCGCGGCGAGCACCAGCCCGGCGGCGAGGGTCAGCGGGTGCCACCGGCGCCGGGCGGTCCCGTCCGTCACAGGGCCGCGCGGCAGATCGTCAGGTAGGTCTGGCCGGTGTACCCGCCGCCCCAGAAGGTGGAGAAGCCGTCGGAGCAGCGGTAGACCTTCTGGTCCGGCGTCGTCCACCGCCACGCGTTCTTGCCGACGAACTGGCCGCACGTGTTGGCCACCGGCTGGTGGTCGACCTGGAGGCCGCCTTCGTTCCAGGTGCCGTACTTGTGCCAGCCCGCTTCGCAGTAGGTGCTTCCCCGCCAGAACCCGCCGAAGCAGGCGGCGTAGGTGTTGACGTACGTGCCGCTGGTGTCGGTCAGTTCGGCGTAGCCGGTGGGATAGGCGTCCCGGCAGTCGTTGCGGTCGAAGCCCGGCATGCCGTACGGGCTGAACTCGGCGTTCGCCTTCCGGACGCGGGACAGACCCGACCAGTCGAGCGCGGTCGCGCCGATCGTCAGCGCGCCGAGCGCCACCGCGCGCAGGAAGGTCCGGCGCGTGCCGCGGACCTTCAGCTTCCGCCCCGCGCGGGTGCCCACGGCGTCCGGGCCGGGGTGGTCAAGATCGGGAATGTGCGCCGACTCCAGCGTCACCGGCTTCACCTCCTGCCGTCGGACCGGCCCAGCCGGCCAGTGTGGTGTCCACTTCGGACGCCCGGACCGGGAGCAGCACCCGGCGGGCGCGGCCGGTGTCGTCGAGCAGCATCAGCACCGGTGGCGAGAGGTGGGAAACCGAACGCCACGCTTCGGCGTCGCTGACCACCGGCAGACCGTGGGCGAGCTCCGCCCAGGTCGTCGCGGGTTCGTGGGTCAGCAGGGTCGCCTCCGCCCCGAGCGTGGCCAGCCGCTCGACCACGGTGAGGCACAGCGGGCAGCCCGAATCGACCGCGGCCACGATCCCGCCCGCGAACCGGGGGCCCAGCACCACGTCCGGCGGCGCGGCGATGAAGCCGTCCGTGCTGCGGGTGAGCGTCCCGCGCAGCAGGCGGACTTCGCGCAGGACGGCGGCCAGGCCGAAGAACAGCAGGATGATCGCCGCCCAGGTGAGGACGGCGAACGCGGTCGACGGCGTCACCGCCGGTCCCAGGCGATGTCGATGCCGTCGAGCCAGTCGAGCCGTTCCCGTTCGGTCTTCACGGGCGTGTCCGCGAGGTGCACTTCGGCCACGCCCGCCGGGCAGCCGAGGACGAAGGAACCCTTGGCGTGCCCGGACTTCCAGACCTCGCCGTGCTTCGTGCGCGCGCCCGCGTGCCGGGGCAGCAGGGCCGCGGCCTGGCGCGGCGCCGGGATCGACAGCGAACCGTGGTCCCGCACCACCACCACGAAGTGCTCGTTCGCCGGATCCAGCAGCGTTTCCGCGCGGGGGACGACGGTCATGCCGTCGACGTGGTCTTCGATCCGCAGCGAGCCGAACAGGGCCAGCACGCGGTCACGGCGGGGCGCCGGGCCGGCGTACACGGTCATCAGCTCGTGGTAGGCGCCGAGCAGGGTGGCCACGGACGATTGCCCGTCGCGGGCTTCGGCGACGACGACTTCCCTGCCGTGCACGACCAGGCGCTCGCGGGTTTCGGCCGGGGCGACGTACGTGCACGCGAAGTCGTGGTAGCCGCGCGGGCCGATCTGGAACCCGGTGCCGTACGACCCGCCGACGAACCGGACACCGGCCACGACGTGGGAAACGGGGGCCGCCCCGGGCAGGCCCACGGTGACCCGGCCGCCGCCCGGCGCCACCAATCGCAACCGTTGTGCCCCCATGAGACCTCCGATTCCCGGAATCGCACCCGGTGAGAGTAGCCGACGGATTCCGCGGTCGCCACGATCATTTTCCGGCGGATCTCGAATTGCTCCGATCGGGGAGGGTATTTTTGTCCACTATTACCGTGGGTCCATGCACTCCTTCTGGTCCGCGGGAATGACGGTCCTGACGGCACTCGGCGCGATTCTCCTGACCGCCGCCGGCGTGACCCACGCCGTGCGTCACCGCGAGCATCGCGCCGTGCTGCGCGTCCACCGTCTGCTGCCGCCCACGGTGGCCGCGCCGGCCGCGGGTGCGGAGGTACTCGTGGGCGTGGCGATGCTCGCGGTCCTGTTCGCCGCCCCGGCGGTCGCGGTCTTGCCCGCCACCGTTCAAGCCGCCCTGTACTGCGCTTTTGCCGGCTACACGGCGGTGTTGCGGACGCGCCGCCCGGGCGTTCCGTGCGGGTGTTTCGGCGCGGAGAGGGTGTCGTGGGTGGTGGTGGCCCGAGCGGTCGTGCTCGCCGTGGGCAGCGCCGGGTGCGCGGTCCTCGGCGTGCCCGGGCCGGCCCCGGACCGCTGGGCCTGCGTGGCCGCCGGCGTGGTCCTCGCGATGGCGAACCACCTCGTTCCGGCGTGGCGCCGAGGCGGCTGAACCGCCTTCGAAGCGATTCCCCGGCGGTTTGTGAATCGGTGCTTATTCGCCGGAAAATCACCGCCGGTCAGAGCAGGTGAAGCCCTTCGGCATCGGTGTAGCGGACGGCGAAGGGATCGGACAGTTCCCCGGCGAACGCGCCGTCGCGCTCGGCCACGAACCCGAGGAGATTCCACCGGTTCCCGCTGTCGCGGACCAGGCGGGGCGCGTACAGCCCGGGACACGGCACGGGCCGGGCGAGGGACAGGTCCCACGGGCCGGTCACCGCCGGCCCGGGCACCGCCCAGACCTGGTCCTCGGCCGCCCGCGGACCGAGGTTGCTGCAGAAGAGCAGCAACGGCTGGCCGTCGACGACCGCGACCTGGGGGACCTCGAGGTGCCCGAAGCCGCCGGGCCGGGTCAGCGGCGGCCCGACCGCCCAGTTCAGCAGGTCGGCCGAGAAGGCGTGGCCGATCACCCCGCGCTCGAGCGGGTCGCCGTCCTTCGCGTGGGCGGTGACGAGCATGTGCCAGCCGTCCCCGTCCGGAGATGGGAAGACCCACGGGTCGCGCCAGGCCTCGCCGGCCCAGTCCACGCGGTCGCCGTGGGCGTACCAGGTCGGATCGGGTTCGACGAGCGGCTTCACCCCGGATCGGTGCCACGTGCCGAGGTCGTCGGAGACGGCGAGGCCGATCCGCTGCACCGCGTGATCGCCGTCGTCGCGGACGCCGGTGTAGAACAGGTACCAGCGCCCGTCCGGGCCGCGGACGACCGACCCGGTCCAGGTCGCGAGGTCGTCCCACGCCGGTCCGTCGGCGGGGACCAGGGCGTCGGCGACGAGCTCCCAGTGGCGCAGGTCGCGGGAAACGGCGTGCCCGATCGAGGCCCGCCGGTGGCGCCGCTCGGGATCGAGCAGCGCCCGTGAGGCGCGCAGGAAGAAGACGTGATGACGGCCGTCGTCGTCCGTGGTGTACCAGCTGTCCCACACCCAGTGGTCGGGCAGGCGCAGCATCAGCGCACCTCCGGCGGCCGGGCGACCGAAGCCCGGGTGCGCAGCGGCATCGGGATGCGGTGGACCGGTTTCTCCCCGGTGGTTTCGCCGTCGATCTCGGCGAAGAGCGCGTCGACCGCGGTGCGGCCGAGGTCGTAGAACGGCAGGGCAACGGTGGTGAGCTGGGGCCGCATCCACGAGGCGAGCGGGTGGTCGTCGAACGAGACCACCGAGACGTCGTCCGGAACGCTCAGCGAGGCCTCGGCCAGCGCCTGGTAGGCCCCGAAGGCGAGCCGGTCGTTGAGGCAGATCAGGGCCCGCGGCTTCGTGCGGGCGAGCAGGTCCTGCGTCGCGTCGAAGCCGTACTCGGGCAGCCAGTCGGCGGTGCGGGTGCCGCCCGCGAGCTCGACGCCAGCCCCGGCGAAGACCTCGCGGATGCCGACGAGCCGTTCCACCGCCGCGACGCTCCCCCGCGGCACGTTCCGGAGGCCCGGCCCGGCGCCGATCAGGTGGATGCCGTCCCGGTGCCCGGCTTCCAGCAGCACCCGCGCGGCCGCGCGGCCGGCCTCGACCTCGTCCGGCACCACCACGGGCAACGGCGAAGGCGTCTTCGGCACGGCGTTGAGCAGGACCGCCGACGTCCCCAGCAGGCTCTCGGGAACGGAAACGCGCCGGGTGTACATCGAGGCGAAGACGATCCCGTCGACCTGACGGTCGTGCATGCCTTGCAGCAGCGCGTGTTCGAGCTTGCTGTCCCCTTCGGACTCACCGATGAACAGCAGGACGCCCCGGTCGCGGGCGGCCTCGATCGCGCCCTTGATCATGTCGCCGGCCAGCCGGGAGGTGGCGACCGTATCGGAGACGAACCCGATGGTCAGCGTGCGCCCGGTGCGCAGGCCGGCGGAGACGATGTTCGGCCGGTAGCCCAGCTCTTCGGCGATCGCCTTGAGCCGCTCCTGGACCTCGCCGGAAATGCGCAATTCCGCTCCCCGGCCCGAAAGCACCAGGGACGCGGTGCTGCGCGAGACCCCCGCCGCCTTGGCGACGTCGGCCAGCGTGACCCGTCGTGGGCTCACCGTCGCACCCCCGCTTCCCCCGTCTTGACACCGGCTCGTCCGATCGCCGAGACTACCTTTGCTAACTCGGTTTAGCAAGGTCGAAACCCCTGCTCGACCGGTGAATCCACTTGCGACGGAGGAGACGATGTTGTCCCGTCGAACACACCCCGGCCGGCCCCTCGGCACACTCCTTGTTCTCACGCTGGCCGGCACGCTGGCCGCGGCTTGTTCGGGTCCGGGCAGCAGCGCAGGCCCGGGCGAAACCACCGCCACGGCCGTCACCGCGGAGCCGACGTGCGGCAGCGCACCGGTCACCCTGCGCGGCTACTTCGAAACCGGCTTCCCGATGGCGAAAGCGCTCACCGACGAGTTCACCGAGCAGTTCCCGAACGTCAAGTGGGACGTCCGCGAAGACCAGTTCGCGGTGATCACCCAGAACGCGCCGCGCGTCCTCGCCGACGACCCGCCGGACCTGATGCGCCTGCCGCAGGTGTCCGAGCTGGTCAAGGACGGCCTGCTGAAGAACCTCGACGGGTACGCGAAGTGGTTCGGCTGGGACAAGTGGCCGTCCGGGCAGCTCGCGCAGCTGCGGATGGGCCCGGGCGGGCGGCCGCGCGGAGCCGGGTCGCTCTACGCCATGGGCCTGAACTTCAGCGTGACCGGCGTCTTCTACAACAAGCAGCTCGCGGCCCGGATCGGGATGACCACCCCGCCGGCCACGCTCGCGCAGCTCGACGAAGCCATGGCCAAGGCGAAGAACGCCGGCATCCAGCCGATCCAGCAGTTCAACGGCGGCGCCACCGGCGGGCTGGCCTTCCCGCTGCAGGACCTGATGGCCTCGGTCGGGCAGCCGGCGCCGATCAACGACTGGATCTACCAGAAGCCCGGCGCCACCATCGACACGCCGGCGAACCTGCAGGCCGCCCAGCACCTCGAGCAGTGGATCAAGGCCGGCTACTTCGCGCCGGACGTCAACGCCGTCGACTACGCGCAGATGGTCAGCCGGTTCACCGCCGGGCAGGGTCTGTTCAGCTTCAACGGCGACTGGGAATCGGCCAACCTGGACAAGCAGATGGCCGGCAACGTCGGGTTCTTCCCGATGCCGCCGGCGCAGGCCGGGGGCAAGCCCGCGGCGATGTCGGCACCCCTGACGGTCGGGATCAGCGCCAAGGCCCCGCACGCCGACTGCGCGGCGTTCTTCCTCAACTGGGTGGCCACCAACGGCAAGGCGCGGGAAGTCGCCGTGCAGACCGGCGGATCGCACCCGATGGGCCCCGCGGACGCGCCGCTGCCCCCGGTGGCGGCGGGCACGGTGACCGCGGGGACGCTCGAAGCCGCCGCCCAGGTCGACCAGGCCGGCACCGCCATGGACTTCATCGCCAACGCGACCGGGGCGATCTACGCCAAGAGCTGGACGCCGCAGCTGCAGAAACTGGTCTCCGGCGAGCAGACGCCGGACGGGCTGCTGAAGTCGGTGCAGCGCGACTACGCCGACCAGGTCGGGAGTTAAGCCCCGATGACCAGGTCGGGCAACCTCCTCGCAGCCGGGCCGCGACCGTCCACTGTGGTGGGACCGCCGGCGCGCCGTCGCCGCCGGTCCCGCCGCACCGGCTGGGCCGGCTGGCTCTTCGTGGCGCCGGCCCTGCTCTTCTACGCCGTGTTCGTGCTGCGGCCGATCGTTCTCACCGTGCAGTACTCGTTCTACGACTGGAACGGCATCGGCGCGTCCCGGTGGGCCGGCTTCGGCAACTACGCCAAGGTGTTCACCGATCCGGAACTCTACGAGTCGATCCTCCACGCGTTCGAGCTGATCGTGTTCTTCAGCGGGATCCCGGTGCTGCTCGGCCTGGCGATCGCGGCGACGATCCGCCGCATCGCGACGAGCCGGCTCGCGCTCGTCGCCCGGACCGTGCTGTTCCTGCCGCAGGTGATCCCGCTGGTCGCCGCCGGCATCGCGTGGACGTGGCTGCTGTCGGCCACCGGCGTCGTCAACCAGCTGTTCTCGGCGCTGGGCCTGGGCCGGGTGTCGAAGGCGTGGCTCGGTGACTCCTCGACCGCGTTGCCGGCCGTCGGGGTGATCGGCGCGTGGGTCCTGCTCGGCCTGTGCATCCTGCTGTTCCTGTCCGGCATGAGCAAGATCGACCCGGCCCTGTACGAGGCGGCGCGCATCGACGGGGCCGGGGTCGTGCGCGAGTTCTTCGCGATCACGGTGCCCAGCCTGCGCCAGGAGATCGGCGTCTGCGTGACGGTGACGATCATCGCCGCGCTCGCGAGCTTCGACGTCTTGTACGTCTCGACGCAGGGTGGTCCCGGGAACGCGACCATGGTGCCGGGCCTGGAGATCTACTACCTGGCGTTCTCGCAGCGCGAGGTCGGGCTGGCCTCCGCGCTCGCCGTCGTGCTCATGGTGGTCGTGCTCGCGGTGGTGCTCCCGATCCAGCGCGTCTCGAAGGAGGACAAGCCGTGAGGGACTGGACCGGACGCATCCTGCTCATCGTGCTGATGGCGGCGACGGTGCTGCCGTTCATCAGCCTCTTCGTCACCGCGCTGCACCCGTCCGGCTCCTACCCGTCCGGTTTGGACTGGCCGGCCGACCCGCAGTGGAGCAACTTCGCCCGCGCGTTCGAGGTGGCCCGGCTGGGCGAGTTCCTGAAGTCCAGCGTGCTGATCGTGCTCGGCGTCGTCCCGGTGTCCCTGCTGATCGCGACGATGGCCGGCTTCGCGACCGGGCACCTGCGCATGCCGGGCGGCCGAGCGGTGTTCCTGCTCTTCGTGCTCGGCCTGACGCTGCCGTTCGAAGGCATCATCACGCCGCTGTACTTCCAGGTCAGGGACATGGGCCTGCTCAACACCCGCTGGGCGATCATCCTGCCGCTGATCGGCCTGTACATGCCGTTCTCGGTGTTCTGGATGCGCGCGCACTTCGTGACCATGCCGCACGAGCTGTCGGAAAGCGCCCGCGTGGACGGGGTGAGCACGTGGCAGCTGTTCTGGCGCATCCACGTCCCCCTGGCGAAGCCGGCGCTCTCGTCGCTGGCGATCCTGCTGTTCCTGTGGACGTGGAACCAGTTCCTGCTCGCGATCGTGCTGGTGGACAACCCCGCGAACCGCACGATGGCGGGCGCCCTGGGCGCGTTCCAGGGCCAGTGGGGTACCGACATCCCGCTGTTGTGCGCCGGTTCGCTGCTGATCCTGACGCCGACGTTGGTGGTGTTCTTGATCTTCCACCGGCGGTTCGTGTCGGCGTTGCTGGCGGGTTCGCTGAAGGGGTGATCGTCGTCTCCCGCCACAATGGCAGGCGTGCGAATTGCCTGGACGCCCGAGCCCCGCCGTCGGGCTTGCTGCTCCTGCGGGCCGTCACCAGGGTATCCGGTAGCCGGCTGGATTTTCGAGGACAACGTGACCAAGGTCGTGGAGTACATCGCCGCGCTCGTCGGGTACAGCTGGGACGAGCTCGACGACAGTGCCCTGGAAGCCGGTATCCCGAAGACGGACGCGGACCTTCCGCCCGACACGTGGTTTGCGTATCCGGTCGCAGGAGCGCCAGACCTCACCCTCCGCATCGCGCGCGATCACGGCGCCGGAAAACTGAGCATGATCATCGGCGGTGAGATGGACGACGTGCTCGCCGCCCGCATCGACGTGCTGCTGGACCTTCATTGACGGGCACAGTCGGTATCCGCTCATGCCGATTTGCGGGTCTCAAAAATCTGACTCGGGCGGCCGTACATGTACATCCAGTAATCGTTGCATGCGTTCCGCATCTGATGCACGAAACTGCAACTGGTACATCTCCAAAGCTTTCAAAGCATGCTTGCGCATCTCATCACCTTGCGCCATTTTGGCATACGTCTCCGCGATATGACCCAGGGTGTCTGCCACAAAATACTCATTACCGTGGCGTTGAAAATTGGCAAGCGCTTGCCGATAAAGACGCAGAGCCTCCGCGGGATCACCCATAATTTGCGCTAAGTAACCCGAGTGTCGCAAAGTGACGCCTTCTCCTGGAGTGTGCCCATTCTGCCGATGAAGCAACAGGGCTTCCTCGCAGGCTTTTCGCGCTTGCTCATACCGACCTAGCAAGATCAGGTCCCAGGCGACGTCGTCGAGAATGTCCGCCTTGCGAACTGGATCCATCATTTCTACGGCAAGGCGCAGCGCCCGAGTTCCGCACGCCAAAGACTGCTCAGTTTTGCTTTGGTACTGCCAGTTCCGCATGAGCGACTGCTGACATTGAAGCTGCAAGGAAGCATTATTGCCATGCTCAGCCCAGCGAAGTGCTTCATTTATATGTAAATCAGCTTCGCCATACCGGCCAACCATTGCGTAAAAATCGCCGAGATTTCGGAGCGCCATCGCCTCGATGTCCGGGTTTTTGAGCTCACGCGCGGCGGTCAGTCCTACTTCCCAGGCCGCAATTCCATCGTTCAAATGCCCTCGCGTCCAATGATAAGTGTCCATGCTCCATGCCAACTGCCACGCATCGGCGTACCACTTCCTTTCGAACGCCCATTGCTGGATAGCCAGAAGGCATGCATGCTCGACATCGAACCAATTGACAGCCTCGGAAACATCGGTGAAGATACACGGGTACACTCCAGACACTGGCGACTGGAGGGTGATGCTCTCTCGGTAGTGCCAGACGACGACTTGATCACCGTTGTAGGCGGAGTGGAGATAAAAATCGACAAGACGCCGCATCGCCGGATATTGCATTGCAGCGTACCGCTCTTCGCCTGCACGTTCTGCGGCAAACAACTTGACCAGATCGTGCATCTTGTATCGCCCGGGGAGATATTGTTGCACGAGAGATACGCCTTCCAGCCTGCGCAGTACACGACGTGCATGACCTTCAGAAACTCCGATCATCTGTGTAATTGCAGAGAAACTTATGTCTTGACCAGGAGCCATGCCGAAATATCGGAAGACTGAGGAAAGTTCAGGCTCCAACCCACGGTATGACCACGACAATACGGCCGGCAGACTTGCGGAAGAATCTTCTTCATCAAATACGCTTAGACGATTGGCCATATTCCGAAGTTCCACAGCCAACGACACCAATGGAAAGTTCGAATGCTCGATTGCACGACTCGCAGCGATGCTTAATGCAAGAGGGAAGCCGCCGCAGAACGACAAGATTTCCTCAACAGCTTCGGGTTCAGCGTCAAGTCGACCACGGCCGATGCGAGCGGAAAAAAATGCACGCGAGTCTTCTGCCCCTAATTCACCCAGGACGAGCCCCGCGGCACCATGATTGACCGTCAACCCTGACATGCGACTACGGCTGGTGACAATCACCGCGCAAGTTGAACCACCAGGCAGCAGCGGTTCGATCTGATTGAAGTTTCGAGCGTTGTCCAGTACGATCAATATATGCCGACCTGAAATGAGACTTCGATATAGCGCAACCTTGGCTTCAAATTCGTACGGCATACCTCCCGAGTCGACACCAAAAGCGCTCAGAAACCCATCTATCGCTGCCGTTGGCGATAGATGGACTCCAGTCGGATCGAAGCCTCGCAAGTTGACGTACAGTTGCCCATCGGGAAACCTGCTTGCGTTTCGGTAGGCCCAATGCAAGGCCAGCGCAGTCTTTCCGATGCCACCCACACCGGCGATCGCTGCGATGACAATCGCAGGCGTACCGCTTTGCGTTCTCGCCATTGCCGAATCAATATCAGACAACTCGCCGTCGCGACCATAGAACCACTGCGACGGAGCGGGGAGTTGTTTCGGCGTTACCAAATCTCGCTGTTTCACGTTGAAGTGCAGATCGTGAATAGCATGAGCTTGGACGGCATAGCCGGAGACGTGACCGTCGATGCGGTTTACGGAGCCCGATTCCCCCGTCACGAGCTCAGTGTGCATCTTGCCAAGGAGGACATCAACCTTCTTCTTCATGATGTCCACTTCTTGGACAAAAAACTACCAAGAATATTCAGCCGCTTGGCGTTACCAGCAACTTACGCCCCATCCACACCAGAGCCCGGCGTGCCACCAGCCATCGACAACTGGCACGAAGTCGTCGAACTGAGCCAGTCCCAGCAAGTGGGCGGCAAGGTCGTCCGAGTCGCGCTCAGACAAATCCTTGTCAGGAAGTCGCACTTCAGGCATGCCATCACGGGCGCGGGTCTTTCACTCGTCCCGCAGACCGAACGTACTCTCATGCCGCAGTGAGGGCGTCGAAGCGGGAACCCGGCACCTCCCGCCGAGGCGTGTCTTCCCCGGCCCCGGCCGGCCCGCGTGGCAGGAGCGCGTGCGTCGTGGCTGAACGCTACACCTGGTTCGCGGCCCGCTTCACGGTCTTGATCACGGGTGCGGTCTCGAGGTGGGTGATGGCCGTCAGCCGGGCCAGCCGGCCCGTCAAGTACCGGTACAGCTCCTGCTGGTTCGCGCACGCCACGCTCGCGCACACGTTCGTCGGCCCGGTGGTGGCCGCCGCGAACGCGATCTCCGGGTGCCCGGCCAGCGCCGTGCCCACCTCCTCCAGGTTTGTGGGGGCGACCGAGAGCCAGAGCAGCGTTCGCGGGCCGACGCCGAACATGCTTCCGTCGACGTCGATGTCCAGGTACAGCACCCCGCGCTCGCGCAGCTCGGTCATCCGGCGGCGGACCGTCGTCGGGGACCAGCCGGTCGCCGTGGCCAGGCGCTCGACCTCGGCCCGGCCGTCGGTGGCGAGGGCGGCGAGGAGCTTGCGGTCTCCGTCGTCGAGCCGGATCGGTCCCGGCCGGTGCGGGACCGGGGCCGGGCGCAGCCGCTCGATCGCCTCTTCGTCCAGCGATCCGAGCTTGGCGACCAGGCTGTCCGGGCCGCCGTAGAACGCGTGCAGCACCGAGTGCGCGGTCACGCCCTCCACGCGCGGCGTGCGCGGCAGCTTGGCCAGCAGCAGCGCCTCGCTGTCGGCCTCGCTTTCGGTGCGGACCGTGCAGGTGATCTCCGTGCCCCCGGAGGTGATGCTCACCCAGGACGTGTCGGGACGCCGGGCCAGCGCCTCGGCGACCGGCACCGACGCGGCGGGCGCGCACCGCACCCGCAGGAACCAGAGCACCGCGCCCAGCGCGGCCGGGTCGACCCCGCCGAGCACCCGTACCGCCCCGGTCGACCGCAACCGGGCGTACCGGCGGGCGATGGTGCGATCCGACACGCCGAGCACGTCGGCGATCGTGCTGAACGGCGCCCGGCCGTTGATCTGCAGGGCGTGCACGAGCCGGCGATCGAGTTCGTCGTATTCCACCTCGGTCAAGCTATTCGGTGTCGGATACCGACGCAATCGAGCCGGCTTCTGGCACAACAGCGTCGACGGGCGGAGGGTCGCTCCCGTCCTGATCGACACCACCAGGGGAGAAACTCATGGACACCGAGGTGCTCGTCGTCGGCGCGGGCCCGACCGGCCTGACGCTGGCCAACGAACTGCGGGTGGCGGGCGTGCCGGCCGTGCTGGTCGACAAGCTGGCGCGGCGCAGCACGTTGTCGAAAGCGGGTGGCGTGCAGTCGCGCACGCAGGAGGCGTTCGACCAGCGCGGCCTGCTGGAACCGTTGCTGGCCACCGGAAACCACCCGGCCGGCACCGCGCACTTCGCCGGGATCACGCTCCCGCTCACCCGGGACCGGCACGCCCATCCGTGGCGGTCCATCCCACAGGTGGTGATCGAGGGGTTCCTCGAGCGGCACCTTGCCGCGCAAGGCAGCCACGTCCGGCGTGACCACGACCTGACCGGTCTCACCCAGGACGAGGACGGCGTCACCGCGACCTTCGCGAGCGGCAGCGTCGTCCGTTCCCGCTACCTGGTCGCGGCCGACGGCGGCCGCAGCACGGTCCGAGCGCTGCTGAACGCGGAGTTCCCCGGCCGGCCGGGGACGATGACCACCGTCGCCGCCGACGTGCGGCTGAGTGGCGGCGAACAAGGGATGATGCACGCCCGGAGCGAGGACGGGCACTGGGCGTCGGTGTTCCCGCTCGGCACCGATCCGCAGGGCCGGCCGCTGCGCCGGCTCGCGCTGGGCGGCCCGGGCCGGTCACTGCCGCGGGACGCTCCGGTCACCGAGGACGAGATCCGCGACGGGCTGCGCAACGTCTTCGGCGCACGGGTGCACCTGCTCGAACTGCGCTACGCCCGCCGCATCACCAACGCGGCCCGGCAGGCCGCCCGCTACCGGCACGGGCGCGTGTTCCTGGCGGGCGACGCCGCGCACGTCCACCTCCCGATCGGTGCGCAGGGCATGAACACCGGCATCCAGGACGCGCTGAACCTCGGGTGGAAGCTCGGCGCCGCGGTGCACGGCTGGGCGCCGGCGCACCTGCTCGACACCTACCACGCCGAACGCCACCCGGTCGGGGCCGCCGTGCTGCGCAACGTCCAGGCGCAGAGCCTGCTGATGGACCACCAGGGCACCGGCGACCCGGATCTGGCGGCGGCCCGTGAGCTGTTCGCCGCGCTGGCCCAGCTGCCGGAAGTGCAGTACCGCCTGGACGACATGCTGTCCGGGATGGGCATCCGGTACCCGATGCCGGGCGGCGAAGACCAGCCGCGCGTCGGTCTGCCCGCACCGGATCTGCGGCTCGGCCCGGTCCGGTCGCACGAACTGCTGCGCTGCGGGCGCGGCCTCCTGATCGACCCGGCCGACAGCTTCGCCGAGGTCGCCGCCCCTTGGCGGGACCGCGTGGACCGCGTGGGACAGGGCGTCGGCACCGACCCGATGCTCATCCGGCCGGACGGTTACGTGTGCTGGGCCGGGAATCCGGACGATCTCGGGCCGGCGCTCGGTCACTGGTTCGGCGACCGCCCATAGGGCCTCCTGGCCGCGGCTTCGCACCGCGCGTTGACAAGCGGGCAGCACCTCCCTAGCGTGATAAGTGGAGATGACCTCCAATTTCATCATATCCGACGAGGTGCGCGTGAAGATCCTCATGTTCGGCCGGGGCGCGATCGCCACGGTGCACGGCTGGGCCCTGGAGCGGGCCGGACACGACGTCGAGTGCTACGTCCGGCCGGGCCGCGCGTCGGCTTACGGGGAGGCGGTGGAGCTCGATCTGCTCGACGCGCGGAGGTGGGTGTGGGGGCAGCGCGTCGTCCAGGCGTGGCCGGTGCGCTACCGCGAACACCTGCCGCCGGACCACGATTTCGACCTGATCGTGCTGAGTGTGCCGCACCACCGCCTGCCGGAGGCAGCCGCGTTCCTGGCGCCGCGCGTCGGCAACGCCACGGTCCTGGTGTTCGGCAACATCTGGGCCGAGCCACTGACCGCGATCGGCGCTCTGCCCGCCGATCAGGTGGCGTGGGGCTTCCCGCTGGCGGGCGGCGGCTTCGGCGAAGACGGCGTGCTCCGTGGAATGCTGCTGCCCGCGGTCGTCTTCGGCACCCTCGACCGGCCCCCGACCGAGCGCGAGAAAGCGACGCGGCGGGTGTTCCGCGAGGCCGGATTCCGGTTGCGCGAGAAGCGCGATTTCCGCACCTGGCTGTGGCTCCATTTCGCGATGAACGCCGGCCTGCACGCGCAGGGCCTGCGGCGGGGAACGCTGTCCGCATTGGTGGGAGCGACGGCCGATTTGCGCGAGGCGTTGCTGACCGCCCGCGAGCTGCTGCCGGTGCTCGAGGCGCGCGGCGCCGATCTGCGCCGGCGTGACACGCTGGGATACCGGGCGCCGACCTGGCTGACGGCCCCGGCGTTCGCGTGGCTGACCGCGCATGTCCCGCTGGTGCGCAGGAGTTTCGAGGGCCACGCCGACCCCGCAGCCGAGGAACCACGGGAGGTCTGCCGCGACACCCTGGCCGAAGCCCGCCGGCTGGGCATCGCGGTGCCACGCCTGGAGGCGGCGGAATCGAGCTTCGCCGGTAGCCCACCCGTGGTCTAGAGTGCTGTCTCCGGGTCGGGGGATTCCGGCCTGATTCCGCTGGCTTCCTCCTGAAGCTCCGCGCGCTTGTCGTCGGCGGCGACTCGCACATCCCGGATCCACGCATCGACGCGAAACCGGTACGGGAAAGCCCCCCGGCACTAGAATCGGCCGGCGTGCCGCCCACGCGAAGTCCCCGGGTTTTCGTCTCCTACGCCGATGACTCCGGTGACCACACCGAAGCCGTCCGGCTGTTCGCCGGGCGGCTGCGGTCCTCCGGCATCGATGCGCGGCTGGATCTGTGGGAACGGGATCGGCGGCGGGACTGGCTCGACTGGACCATGGACCAGCTCGAACACGGCGACTTCGTGCTCGCGATCGGCTCGCCCCGGTACAAACAGCTGGCCACTTCGGACGGCGAATCTCCCGGTCTCGCCCGGCTCCAGCTCGTCATGCTGCGCGAACACCTGGCCCAGGACCGGGCGCAGTGGCTGGCCAAGATCCTGCCCGTCGTCCTGCCCGGGTGCTCCGCCGACGACCTGCCAGCGTTCCTCCAACCCTACTCGGCCACCCGGTACGCGATGCCCGGACAGTTCGACGAGTTGCTGCGGGTGCTGACCGGACAACCCCGGTGCGTCCAGCCGGAGCTGGGACCGCTCGCCGATCGGCCGGACGGGCTGTCCCTGCTGAGCGCGGAGCTGAGCCGCGTGCTCGTCGACGCCTCGGAAGGCCTCGCGGGCGCGGTCGGCGACCTGTGGCGCGGAGAGTCGCGGCGGCTCGGGCTCGACGACCCGCGTCCGCTGGTCACCCGCTGGCGCGCCGGCAGCCGCGAGTTCGAGCGGATCGGGCCGTTCTTCCGCGACGACGTACCGTCCCGGCGGCTGCTCCTGCTCGGGCCGCCGGGATCCGGCAAGAGCGTGGCGGCGATCCGGCTGGTGGCCGAGCTGCTGGCCGGGTGGGCCCGGGGCGCGCCGGTGCCGGTGCTGGTCCCCGTCACCGACTGGCACCCGGGCGAACTGCACCCGTTCGACTGGCTCGCCCGCCGGCTGGCCCGCGACCACCGGCTGGGCCGGACCGTGCGCTGGGTCGACGGGCGACGGCTGACACTGGCGTCCGCGCTGCTGGAGGTGGGCCTGGTGCTGCCCGTCCTCGACGGCCTGGAGACCATCGCCGAAGACCTGCGGCCCGAGGCGATCGCGGCGCTCAACCGGCTGGGGTCGTCGGTTCCGCTGGTCGTCACCTGCGGCCTCGCCGAACACCGCGCCCTGGACGCGGCGGGCGTCGGGCTGGCGCGCGCCACCCGGGCCGAACTCCGGCCGCTCGACCGGGACGACGTCGAGGACTACCTGACCGAGACCGTCCCCCACGGCGGGTCCCGCTTGGCGCCGCTGTTCGCCCGCCTGCGCACGGAGCCCGCGCCGACGCCGCTCGTGGTGTGGCTGATCCGCGTGGTCCACCAGGACCCCGGCCGCAATCCCGGTGACCTGTCCGACCGGACGCGCTTCCCGGACCGGGACTCGATCGAGGCCCACCTGGTGCGGCACCTCGTCCCGGCGGTCTACCCGGACCACCCCGGTCACCGCCGCCACGGGGCCTTCGCCCGGGTGGACCACGGCACCGTGCGGCGCTGGCTGGCGCACCTCGCGGCGAGCGGGACGGCGGACATCGCGTGGTGGCGGCTCGATCGTTCCCTCCCCTGGGTCGCCCCGGCCTGTCGCGTCGCGGCGGGCGCCACGATCGGCTTCGGGCTGGTCAGCACGGCCGGCGTCGTGCCCGGGTTGGTGGCCGCCGCCGTGGTCGGGCTGGCTGCCGGTCACTCGCGGTACCTCGCGTACTTCGCCGTCACCGACCTCGAAACCCCGCACCGGTTCGACAACTCGACGTCGAAGGTGCGCACCGAACTGCGCGACTTCGCGAAACTGCTGGGAAGTACGCTGCTGTTCGTGACCGGCGTGCTCGCGCTGCTGGTCGCCGGCCGGAGCGTCGCGACCGGACTCGTGCACACCGTGCGCGCGGCACTGGTGGTGACGGCTTTGGCGCTCGGTGGCGGGTTCCTGGCCTGGTGGTTCGGCCGCAAGCTGTGGCACCGGCAGCGCCACGGCCGCGGCGACGGCCTGGTGGCGCTCGCCGATCTCGACCGCCCGGCGAGTCCGGGCGCCACCCTCCGCGCCGACCGGAACGTGCTGCTGGCCGGCACCGGGACCATGCTGGCGATCGCGACGATCTTCGCGGTGCTCGGCCTCGGCTACGCGGTCCGGATCGCGCTCGGTTACGCCGCGGCCTGGACGTTGCTCAGCGCGTACGCCAGGTTCACCACGGCCCGGCTCGTGCTCGCCGCGCGCGGCGAGCTCCCGTGGCGGCTGTTCGGGTTCCTGGACGACGCCCGCGACCGCGGTGTGCTCCGCCAGTACGGCGCGGTCCACCAGTTCCGGCACCGGCACCTGCAACGGCACTTGGGCGGACCGGAGTAGCCGGGGAGGTCAGGAGCACTGGATGGCCATGTCGTCGAAGCGGACGAAGGTCTTGGTGCCGTTGCTGTTGCCGTAGATGACCTGGAGGTAGATGTCGCCGGTGAAGCGGCGCAAGTCGAGGCCGGTGAGGTAGGCCTGGCGGTAGCCGCCGCCGGGGAACCAGGGGTAGGTCTCGGCGATGATGCTCCAGCCGTCGGGGTTCCAGATCTGGAGTCCGACCTGGGCGCCGGCCGGGGTGAGGGGGTTGAACCAGACGCCGACGGCGCAGTTGCCGCGGTTCCAGTTGGAGATGGTGACCGGGATGCGGTTGGCGGCCCAGCCGTTGCCGACGAAGAGCCAGCCGTCGTTGGCGCCGGAGCGGGCGACCCCGCCGTTGAGGTCGTAACCGGCGACACCGTCCCCGGAACCGCCGCCCTGCCAGCGGGTCCACGGGGTGGCCCCCTCGACGCTGTCCCACACTTGCACGCTCGCTTGAGCGGGCGTTGCGGTGGTCACCGAGACCGCCGACAGGAGCGCGGTGGCCAAGGCCAGAGCTTTTGCGGTTCTTTTGAGAATCCCGTGTTTCATGGCGTGTTCGCCTTTCGCATCGAATTTCGCCGGAGGCCGGGCTGATTAGCGGATCCCGATTTCCTTTCCGGCAACCGATGCTGGCACAGAAACCGCGCACCGATAAGCGTCCGGTCTTGCCCACTCGACCGTGGGTAAGATTGCCCATGCCTACTATTGTCGTGAGACCGGTGCCGTAGCGGCACAGCGTCCATCCAGGGTAGTGCGGCCGGCCCGGGGAAACCGTAGACTCGGTTTGGTGGGGGCGATCGCCGCGTCGGGCACTGGTGCCGGGCAGCGCGTGCTCGCGGACATTGTGGGAGCGCAGGTCGCGTGGTGGAATCTCGGTTTCGCGGTCCGGCGGGCCGTGGTGCGGGAAGCCCGCCGGGGAAAGCGATTTCCGGAGCCGGACGTGTGGGATGTGTCCGCCCGCTGGGCCCGGCAGTGGCTGGCGGCGCCGTGGTGGTGGCGGCTGGTTCGCAGTGCCGGTGTCACGGTCCTCGTCGTCGTCGGCCTGACCGGGCTCGCCGCGGTGCTGGGCGAGGTGGACGGGATCACCGCACTGAGCGGTGCGGTGGCCGGGTGCCTGCCGCCGGCCGCCGGGTGGTCCTGGCGGCAGGCGCGCATCGCCAGGCTGTTCGCCGCACAGGACCTCGATCCGGCGCCCGATCCGCTGCCCGCGCGGAGGCTGGCCGTCCGCACGGTCCTGGTCCTGCTCGCGGTCGGTGCGGCGGTGAGCGCGACGATCATCGCCATCGCGAACGATCGGTCCGCCCGGTACGACTGTCCCGAGTACGCCGTCGATGCGCCCGTGCACGACTGGTGGCTGCACCGAGGCGGACGCGCCGGGGTCGGCTGCCCGGCCGCCGACACCCGCTCGGCCGGCGCGGGCGTGCGCTACACGCCGTGGAGTCCGGTGGTCGCCAACCGATTCGGGTGGAGTGAGGTGGTGTACGCCTTCCCGCCGGAAGAGCCGATCACGATGTTCGCGCCGATCTTCGGCGCCTGGATCGCCGCCGGCGGCCCGTCCGGCGTGCTCGGCCGGCCCACCGACGGCAACGTGGACGACACGACCACCGCCTACGTGAACTTCCGTGGCGGCACCATCGTCCTGACCGCCGACGGCGACCCGAAGGTCCACGTGGGACAGCAGTACGCCCGCCGGGCCCGCGACCTCGCCAGCCCCTGCGCGGCGCGCGATCGCCCGTGCATCACCACGGCCTACGCCGACGCCGGCGGAATCCACGTCGGCTGGCAGTACGGTGCTGCGGACGCGTTCAACGTCACCTGGCAGCCGGCCGGCGGACCGCCGTGGTCGGAACGGCACCGTGAGGTGGCCGGCTTCGAGGTCACCCTGCCCGACGTCCGGCCGGCGACGACGTACCTGGTCTCGATCCAGGCCTGTGAAAAGCACTTCTTGAGCCGGTCTGCCTGCACCTGGCCGCCCGACGAAGTTGCCGTCCGGGTCGGTTAGATGCCGACCGAGCCCAGGCATCCGGCCCCCATGCTGCTGGTGCTCGGCCTGCGCTGGCTCGCGTTCGGCTGGATGCTGGTGGTGGCGTTCGCCGGCGGCCAGGTCCAGCGGCCGGTCGAGGCCGGCGTCGCCCTGATCGCCACCGGCTGCTGGACGGCCTGGCTGACGATGGCCGCGGTGCGGCGGATGCGGCTCGTGCTCGCCGCCGATCTGGCCATGGCCGTGGCGTTGATCGTGGGGTACGGCCGGGTGTATCCGGCGCAGGCGGTACTGACCGACCACCCGTCGTTCATGGGTGCGTATCCGGCCGCGGCGGTCGCGGCGTGGGGCGTCGTCCGGGGAATCCGGGGTGGCCTGGTCGCCGGGGCGGTGCTCGGGCTGAGCCTGCCGTTCGCTTACGCCGCCAACGAAGTCGCGTTCGCGCGGCTGTCGTTCCTGCAGCTGTTGACCACGGTCGGCTGGGGGCTGTCGTACGTGCTGCTGGGTGGCGCGGTGGGCGTGGCCGCCGGTCAGCTCGACCAGCTGCGCGAGCAAGCCATCCGGCACGGCGAGCGGACGGCGCGGATGGCCGAACGGGAGCGGCTCGCCGCGCGGATCCACGACGACGTGCTGCAGAACCTGGGCCGGCTCCGGGCCCGGATCGGGGAATTGTCCGCCGCGCCGGCGCTGACCGCCGTGGCCGAGGGGATCGCCCGGCAGGAGGCGGCGCTGCGCGGTCTGGCGCGCTCCGATCCCGACCCGGTTCCGGCCGGCGTCGTCTCGCTCCGCGAGAAATTGGCCGAGCTCGCCGAACGGCGCGACGAGATCCCGATCCGCCTGGTGACGAGCGGCCCGGTCCGGTTGCCGGAGGCGGTGGCGGCCGACGTCGTCGCCGCGGTGGCGGAGCTGCTGAGCAATGTCGTCAAACACGCACGGGCGCACCGGGTCTGGCTCACCGTGTTGCAGGATCGCGCTGACGTCACGGTGAGCGTCCGGGACGACGGCGTGGGGTTCGAGCCCGGCCGCGACACGGACGGGATCGGTTTGCGGCTGTCGGTCCGGGCTCGGGTGGAACGCCTCGGCGGGCAGGTCCGCATCCGCAGCCGCACCGGCCAGGGCACCGAAGTGGAGCTGCGCATCCCCCGAGGGAGAGGTGATCATGCCGGGAAACCCGGTCCGGTTGCTGGTCGTCGAGGATCACCCGATCACCCGCGACGGTGTCCGAACCGCACTCGAGCGCGACGGCCGGGTGACGGTCGTGGGTGAGGCCGCGGACGCACCGGCCGCCTGCCGCCTGGCGGACCGGCTCCACCCCGATGTCGCGCTGGTCGATCTGCGGCTGGGCCCCGGGGCGGGCCGCGGCGTCGACGTCATCGGCTACCTGCGCGTCCACTGGCCCGACATCCGGATTCTCGTGCTTTCCCAGGGAGAACCCGCGGAGTTCCTGGCCGCCGTCCGCGCCGGGGCACACGGCTGCGTCAGCAAGGCGATCACCGCCGCGGAGCTGACCGCGGCGGTGGAGGCCGTGCTCACCGGCCCGGTCCTGCCCGCCGACCTGGCCGCCCACCTGATCGGCGAACTGCACGAATCGTCCCGCCCGCTCACCACCCGCGAGCGGGATGTGCTGCGCTGCCTGGCCAAGGGCTACGACAACCGCGAGATCGCCGACGAGCTGCAGATCGCCGTCCGCACGGTCAACCGCCACCTGGAGAACATCCGCGCCAAGCTCGGCCACCACCGCCGTTCCGTGCTCATCCGCGTCGCCCGCAACCACCACCCCTGAGGCGTCAGGTGCCGATCACCTGTGCGTGGGCCAGCTCCGCGTAGGCCTCGTCGAGCTTCGCGACGGCCTGCTGGCGGAACCCGGCTCCGCCACCGGTCCAGTCGTTCAGCGCGAGCTGGATGTACCCGACGCCGACGGAGATGTCCTGAGCGGCGGCCTGCAGCCACGGCTCCGGCTGTGGTTTGACGGTACCGAGCTCGTCGATGAAGCCGGCCCGCGCCGGGAACGGCCGGGCGCCCGGACTCGCCTGGGCGGCCTGGGTGAACTTGTCGAACGCCGCGGCCCGCAACTGGGCCCGCCGCACCGGGTCGAGGGTGCGGCCCGCAGTACTGAGATCACCCAGCCCCAGCGCGATCTGCCGGCCCACGACCTCCTGCGGGTCGGGCAGCCAGTCGACCGCCAGGCCGCACTGCGGGCACCCGAGCTCCCAGTTCCAGTCGAGGTGCACCGGAACGCAGATCACCTGCCCTCGCCACTTGAAGCACCACGGCCCCTCGGAGTCGGCGGAGGCCGGCGCGGCCACGCCGATCGTCGCCAGTGCGGCGGCCCCCAGCGCGACCAGTCCTCGGCGGATCCGGCTCATCTTGTTGCGTCTCATGGGTTCTCATGGTTCTGCCCGGTGACGTCGTCCGCAAGCGACCGGGTTTTCCCATGCCGGCATGGGTATTCTTACCCACAGGCCCGGCCCTCGGGCCGGCGCGGCGACCATCTCTCACCGGTGACGGCCGGCGGGATCACGCTCCTCGACCTCGAAGTTCGCGGCCTCCCGGGCCGCGGCCTCGACACGGTTGTGCAACTCAAACCACCCCTCGGGCAGGTTGCTCACCGTCGGGTGGTAACCGGCGCTGCCATCGATGAGCTCACGGACGATATCGGCGTGACCGGCGTGCCGGCAGGTCTCGGTGATCATGTGGACGAGCATCCACTGCAGGGTCACCTCTCGCATGCCTTCGGGAAAGTGTGGCACCTGGCCGGGTGAGTCGAGATCAAGCGCCGCGATGGTGGCGTCGGCGTGTTTCCACGACCGCTTGTACTCCGCGATGACCTCCTCGCTCGTCTCCTCCGGGCGGACGAGGAAGTCTTCCGAATGAGTGCGGTCGACCAGCCACTCCGCCGCGTCGGCGGGTCGGTCGAAGACTTCGCCGAAGTAGCCGAACTCGTTGCCCGTCAGGTGCTTCACCAGTCCGAGCAGGTTGGTGCCGGTCGGGGTGAGCGGTCGGCGTGCGTCGTACTCGGAAAGGCCGTCGAGCTTCCACACGAGTACGTCGCGCACCTGCTGCAAGTAGAGGTGCAGATAGGTTTTCGGATCCACATCCCGACCCTAGAAGTCCGGTGCCGCCGCGGTCTTGAACACCAGCGCCGGATCGATCGACGATGCGTGCCATGTGATTGGATGGCCCGATGGACCCGGTACGCGGCTCGGTTCGGCTGGACACCGAGCGGTTCGGTGTGGACGCCTTCCGCGACGGCTGGGAAGAGCAGATCGGCGACGGTTTCACGTTGCCCGCCTTCAGCCACGAAGCCACCGCTGGTGCCACCGTTCGCGGCCGCGCCTCCCGCGTCGGGGACTCAGCCATCACGGACTTCGAGACCGCCACCCGGGTCCGGGTCGATTCCGCGTTTCCCGACAACGGCGAACTACGGATGTACGTGGTGCACCGGGGCGCCTACATCCTCGAACGCGAACGCGACACGATGGCGGTCGAGGCCGGCCAGTTTCTGCTGAGCCGATCGATCGGGCTGACCGGTTACGACGTCGCTGCGGGCACTTCCGCCCAGGTGATCGGTCTGCCCGCCGAGGCGCTGAGCGTGTTCGCCGGCAGCACGCAAGCGACCGGCCCGGCCGCCGCCGCGGAGGTTCGTGTGCTCCTGGCCCACACACGTGTCGTCCAGGCGACGCTCGGCGACCTCAGCGATGAGGGCGTCCACGCGAGCCGCAACGCGTTGGTCGAGCTGGTGCGCGGGGTCTTGCACGGATATGTCGACGGCACCGAGCCCGGCCCGCTGGTCCACGCGGCCAGGAACCTCGCGGATCGCCTACTCACCAACCCGGACCTGACACCGGCGCTGCTGGCGAGCCGCCTCAAGGTCTCGCTGCGCACCCTGCACCGGGCCTTCGCGTCAACCGGCGAGCCCGTCGCGGCGTACATCCGCCGACGGCGTCTCGAGCAGGCGCGCCGCGCGCTCCTCTCGCCTTCCCCCAGCACGGTTTCCGAGATCGCGGCACGCTGGCAGTTCGCCGACAGCAGCCACTTCATCCGGACATTCCGCCGCTACTACGGCCAGACGCCGGCCCGCTATGCCCGCGATCACCACCGCTGAGAGGCAAACTCTCAAGCCGCTCGGCGGGAACCCCGACACCTCCCGCCGAGGCGTGGGTTCCCCGGACCCGGCCCGGCTCGAACGGGCTGCCACCCTCACCGTGCGACGGGCAGGACGCACCCTTACCGGGTAGCTGCGCCTTGGGCGGGTTCCTGGCGAGCGTAGCCCGGAGTCACCTGCCGCGGCGATCGAATTCGGCCGCGCCGGAACCGCGCGCTCACGGCGAAGAGCGCGTGGCGGGGTTACCCGAGCCGCCGGCGGAGGGTGTCGAGCGCGGCGTCGAGGTCGGGTGAGGACTGTTCGAGGACGAAATCCGCGTCCAGCATCAGCAGGTTGAGGGCGAGCGCGGCCGGTGACTCGGCGGTGGCGTGCACGCGGCAGCGATGCTCGTCCACCACCTCGACGGGGACGGCCGCCGGTACTCTGGCGATGATCTCGGCGGCGGGTGCGCCGACCAGGACGACGGCGCGATGGCGGGCGAAGGCCGAGTCGATGCCGTGCAGCACGTCGGTGGCGGACGGGGCCTCGCGCGGGGTGAACGTCGCGCCTTCCGGGCGGTTCACGGTCATCCGGTCGAGGCGGAACTGCCGCCAGTCGCCGCGGCCGGAGTCGAAGGCGACGAGGTACCACCGCCGCCCCACCTGGACGACGCGATGCGGTTCCACCTCACGGTGGGTCGCCTTGCCTTCGCGGGTCAAGTAGCCGAAGCGGACGCGGCGGTGGTCGCGGCAGGCGGCGGTGAGGAAGATCAGCAGGTCGGGGGCGACGCCGCCGGGGGCCCGCGCCGCCTGCGTGTAGTCGCGCATGGCGGCGACCCGTCCCCGCAGCCGGCGTGGCAGTACCTGCTCGAGTTTCACCAGCGCGGTTCCGGCGGCTTCGCCGAGGTCGGTGGTGCCGGCGCCGGTGGCCATCCGCAACGCGATGACGATGGCCACGGCCTCGTCGTCGTCGAGCTGCAGCGGAGGCAGCGCGGTTCCGGGGCGCAGCCGGTAGCCGCCGGCCACCCCGGGGGCCGCTTCGACGGGGTAGCCGAGGTCACGCAGCTTCCGGATGTCGTAGCGCACCGTGCGGGGGCTCGTGCCGAGCCGGTCGACCAGCTCGGCGCCGGTCCACGACGAGCGCGTCTGCAGCAGGGTCAGCAACGCCAGCAGGCGGGAAGCCGGGTTCGACATGTCTCCATGATGTGGTGAATCGCGGCAAAGATCTTGCCGCAATACCCGGCATCCTTCACCTCATGCATACGACCACCACACCCAGCCCCAAGACCGTCCTCGTCACCGGCGCCACCGGCACGATCGGCCGCCACCTGGTCGACGAACTGCTCGCCGCCGGGCACCGGGTGAGGGCGCTGACCCGCACCCCCGAGAAGGCCGGCCTGCCCGAGATGGTGGAGCTGGTCGCCGGCGACCTGACCGCGGCGCCACCGGAGGGACTGTTCGACGGTGTCGACAGCGCGTTCGTCTTCCCGGTGGCGGGGGTGGCCGGATTCGTCAAGGCGGCCGCGGCCGCGGGCGTCGCGCACCTGGTCCTGCTCTCCTCGCTCGCCGCGGCACTCGAACACGAGCGTGACCGCGGGTCGGCCAGCCAGGTGCACCACTCCGCGGTCGAGGACGCCGTCCGCGACAGCGGCGCGGCCTGGACGATCCTGCGGCCCGGCACCTTCGCCGGCAATCTGCTGGCATGGGCCCGGCCCATCCGCTACACCGGCGGAGTGACCGGCCCCTACCCGACCTCCGCGCAGGCCCCGATCCACGAGGCCGACATCGCCGCCGTCGCCGCCGTGGCGCTGACCGAACCGGGACACGCCGGCCGGCACTACCCCATGACCGGTCCGCAGGCGCTGAGCCGGGTCGAGCAGCTCGACACGATCGGCACGGCCATCGACCGGGAGCTGAGGTTCACCGAGAACACGCCGGACGAGTTCCGCGCCGAGATGCATTCCTACGGCGTCGGCGAGGACATCATCTCGATGCTCCTCGGCTATTGGTCGGACACGGTCGAAACGCCCGACATGGTGCGGCCGGCCGTGGAGCAGGTGACCGGACGGCCGGCCCGCACCCTCGCGGAGTGGGCGCGCGACCACGCGGCGGCCTTCGGCGCGTGAACCCTCCGGGTCAATCCCGGTAGTTGAAGAGCACCTCGCCCAGATCGGCCGGGGTCAGCACCCGGAACGCCGGGAACTCCGCCGGCGCGGCGCGAGCCCGGGTGACCGATTTTCCACCTCCCGACGCTCGCGGCTACTGCCTCGCGAGCACCCAGGGCATGAACTTCTCCGCCAACGCCCGGCTGAACGGCCGCACCAGTTCCTGCAGTTCGGCACACGCGGATTCGCCGATGTGCGCATACGGCGCCACGCTGTTCTCGTCGGTCGCCTTCTCGAGTTCCGCCCGGCGGGCCGCACCCGTGGGCGTGAACGTCGGCTCGGCATCACCGGTGAGCCAGTCCCGCTCACGGAGGCCGTCGACGGCGCGGCTCCAGTCCTCTTCGGACCACGACCGGGAAGTACGCAGGGTTTCCGCCGGGACAGCACCGGAAGCAGCGTGGGTGACGAGCGCTTCGACGCCGCTCAGGCCTGCCGTCAGCAGGGCCGCGATGTGGGCGTCGCCGCGGTACTCGCGGAGCAGGGTCTGCGCGTGCCACAGGACCAGGTGGGGTTCGGTGGGCCACGAAAGGGCCGCGTGGGCGGCGTACAGCGGGCGGCCGACAACGTCGTCGGCGACGGCCTCGGCGGCCTCGCGCAGCAGAGTGGCCGCCCGGTGCATCTCCGGAGAGCCGATCGCGTCGCCCAAGGCGCCGCGCAGCGCCCGATCCGCGGCGGCGTAGCGCGCGGCCAGGACGGCGTCCGGCTCGGTGGCGGCCCGCGCGGCGGTGATCGACTCCCGGACGAGAGCGGGGTTGAAGTTGTAGAAGGTCGCGACCACGACCGAAGCCGGGACCGCACCCAGCGCCGCCGACCTCGACGCGAAGTAGCCCGCGCGGCCGCTGAGGCCGAGCTCCTGGTACGCCGCGGCGGCTTCCGGAGCGAAGTAGATCATGCCGTGGTAGGGCTCGATGAGTCGCCAGGTCCGGCGCGCCGCTTCGATCACGAGGCCAACATACCAGCCAGTCGGTACGGCGTGGGGCGTTCCGGCCCGCCCAGCCGCGGTCCACCTCGCTATGCGGGCCACCCCGCCTTACGGCCCACCGGCCGTGCGACTCATCCTGCCGCGCGGCCCCCGGCCGCGCCGCCCACCCGGCTTTCGCGCCTACCTCACGGTGCGCCCTCATCCCCCGTGCCGCCCACCCGGCCGTGCGGCCTACCAGCCGCGCGGCCCACCCGCCGCGCACCCCACCTCGCCGCGCGGCCCACCAGCCCGGCAACCCCGCCGTGTCGCCCACCCGGCCATGCCGCCCACCCCGCCACCCGACCCACCCAGCCGTGCCGCCCACCCCGCCGTGCCCCACAGCCGGCCCGCGCTAGCATCCCGGCGGCGGCCGCGCCGATCGGGAGGCGAACATGGCGGACGAACGCGGCGTCGAAGCCGTTGAGCAGTGGTTTCGGCGGCGAGGCTTGCCCGCCGTGGTGCGGGGGCGGCCTGCGCAGCTGCTGGTGCGCATCGGGCCCGCCGTCGTGTTCGTTGCGGCCTGGCGGGTGCTCACCGCCGTGCTGTCCGCTGTGGACGGCCGGACCGATGCGGACTTCGACCGGCTCATGGAAAACGACCTCTACGCCCTCGGGTACACCGGGCTGCTGCTGAGCCTGATCGTCTTCCCGGCCCTCGGGTCGTGGCTCACCGCGCGGTGGGTGCGGCGCAAGCTGGTCGACCGCGGCGGCACCGTGCCCGCGGCGGTGATGGCCGCGGTGTTCGTGGTCGTCGTGCCCGTGGCCGACTGGATCGTCGACGGCGACTCGATGCCGCTCGGCTTCGGCACCCAGCTCGCGATCCTGGTCGGATTGTTCGCCGCCGCCTTCGTCGGGGTCGGGTCGATCGTCGGCTGGGCGCTGCGGGCCGCCTACCGGCAGACGCGGCTGCTCGGCGAGCTGACCAGCCGGGCGCTGCCGCTCCTGCTGCTGTTCACCGTCTTCGGGTTCTTCACCACCGAGATCTGGCAGGTCGGCGCCGCCCTGCCGCGGCAGCGGATGTGGCTGGTCGTCGGGCTGCTCGCCGTGGTCGCCGTGGTCTTCCTGCTCGCGGCGCTCAAGGACGAGGTCACCCGGCTGACCCAGTCGCGCACCGCGCCCGTCGGCCTCGACAAGCTGCGCGAAACGCCGCTGGCGCCCTTCCTCGCCGACGACGTCCCCGAACGGCTCCCGCTCACCAAGCTGGAACGGGCGAACATGATCCTCGTCCTCGTCCTGACCCAGGTGCTGCAGACCTTCGTGCTCGCCACCCTCGTGTTCGTCTTCTTCGTGGTCTTCGGGATCGTCGCGGTGCAGCACGCGGTGATCAAGGCGTGGATCGGCCGCGACCCCGCCGGCGGCACGCTGTTCGGCATCCAGCTGCCGATCCCGCAGGAGCTGCTGCAGGTTTCGCTGTTCATCGCCGCGTTCTCCGGCCTGTACTTCGCCGCCTCGACGGTGACCGACGCCAAGTACCGCAACGCCTTCTTCGACCCGCTCGCCGACCACCTCGCGGTCAGCCTCGTCGCGCGCGACCTCTACCTCGCCTACTTCGAGCCTCGGAAGCGGTAACTCCCCGACCCGACGATCACGACGGTGGCCTTCTTCGCCGCGTCGTACGTCACGCTCGAAACACCCGGGGCCCACCGCACCGGCTTGCCCGACTCGGTCACGTTGCCCGCCGGGATCACCACTTCGGCGGTGGTGCCGGCGGGCACGGTCACGTCCATCGTCAGCCCGCCACCGGTGACGCTCCAGGCATTCGACAGCCGCCCGTAGACGGTGTCGATGGCCCCTTCGGCGTGGGTGAGCCCGCCGCCGAGGTGAACGAATTCATGTCCACCGGCCCGAACGTGCCGTCGGGCTGGATCGAGTTCCAGCGTTCCCACAGGGTGGTCGCGCCCTTGCCGATCTCGTACCCCCACGACGGGTAGTCCTTTTTGGACACCAGCGTGTAGGCGAGGTCGTCGCGGCCGATGTTCGTCAGGGTCGGCATCAGCCACGGCGTCCCGATGAACCCGGTCTTGAGGTGGTTGTCGCTCTGGGCGAGCTTCGCCACGTACTTCGCCCCCGCCTTGGCCTTAAGCGCCGGATCGGTGACGAGGTCCATGCCGAGCGCCAGGGCGTACCCGGTCTGCGAATCGCCCAGCACCGTCCCGTCCGCCGCCATCTCCGCCATCATCCGGACGTCCTGCGCCCAGATCGCGGTGCCGAGCACGCCCTGGTCCGAGGGGTCGTCGAGGTTGAGCCAGTCGTTGGTGAAGAACGTCAGCCGGCCGGTCTCCAGGTTGTCCGGCCCGGCACTCGCGCGGGCGTAGGCGAAGAAGCGGCTCATGGCGTCGTAGTTGTCGCGCAGCACCTGCCCGTCGCCATAGGCGTGCCACACGGCATACGGCACGGTGATCAGCGCGTCTTCCCAGCCGACACCGCTTTCGTCGAACGCACCATTCGTCGACGGGACGACCGCCGGGATCGACCCGCTGCTCTTCTGCTCGTCACGGACGTCGGTCAGCCACTTCCCGAGGAAAGCCCGGGTGTCGCTGAGGTAGCTCGCCGTCGGCGCGAAGATGTTGATGTCACCGGTCCAGCCCAGCCGCTCGTCGCGGGCCGGGGTGTCGGTCGGGATCGAGAGGAAATTGCCCCGCGCGCCCCAGGAAACGTTGCTGAGCAGCTGGTTCAGCATGCCGTCGGACGTCCCCAGCGTGCCGGTGCGGCGCAGGTCCGAACCCCACACGACGCCCCGCACGTCCGCGGCGGCCGGCGGCGTGGCGAGCCCGGTGACCTCGAGGTAGCGGAAACCGTGCTGGGTGAAGGTCGGCTGGTAGGTGCTCGTGCCGTCCTTCGCGAACCGGTAGTAGTCCGTGGCGGTCGCCGCCCGCAGGTTCGCCACGTACATCGTGCCGTCGGGGTTGAGTACCTCGGCGTGCCGCAGCTTGACCGTCTCCCCCGCCTTGCCGGTGAGCTTCACCCGGGCGACGCCGACCATGTTCTGGCCGAGGTCGTACACGGTCACTCCCGGCGCCGGGTGGCTGACCGCTTTCGTGGTGAGGACCTGGGTTTCCCGCACCGGCTCGTCCGGCTGCGGCGACAGCTTCGCCGTGTCCGAGGGCCGGGTGACGACCGGCGCCCACGCCGAGTCGTCGAACCCGGCGGCCGCCCAGCCGGGCTGTTCGAGCCGGGCGTCGTAGGTCTCGCCGAGCTGGTTGTCGGTCGCCGCGAACGGGCCGGTGCTCCACTTCCAGCCCGGTGCCGTGTCGACCCACTGCACGCCGCCGTCGGCGTAGGTGATCTTCAGCCGGGCGACGAGCGCCAGGTCGGTGCCGTACTGCCCCTTGCCGGCGAGCCCGATCTTCCCGGCCCACCACCCGTCGCCGAGCGCGGCTCCGAACCCGTTCGCGCCCGCCCGGACCAGCTCGGTGACGTCGTAGGTCTGGGACTGGATCCGCTTGGCGTACTCGGTGTAGCCGGGCGCGAGGCACTGGTCGCCGACCTTGCGGCCGTTGAGCGTGAGCTGGTAGACGCCGTGCGCCGACGCGTACACGCGGGCCTGGGCCACGCGCTTGCCGGGCGTGGTCGAGAACGACGTCCGCAGCAGCGGTTCGAAGGAGTCGCGGCCGGCGAACAGGGCGTCGGTGCTGCCGGTGACGGTCAGTGCGCCGTGGTCGATGCTGCCGCCGGTGAACGGATTGGGCACCGCGAATTCGGGGTTCGCCAGCACGCTGCCGTCCGGTTTGGTGACGGCGAACTTGGTGACGGTGACCGATTCCGCGTCGTAGGTGCGCAGGCCGGCCCGCCCGCTCGGGAAGTCCGTGGCCGTGCGGGTGTCGACGACGACACCGTCCAAAAGTGGTCCGGATGGTGGTGCCGTCGACGGTGTAGGCCACGGTGTGCGTCCCGGCCAGCAGGCCGGCCCGGGTGAACCCGAACGGCCGCAGGTCCACTTCGGCCAGTACCGAGTAGCCGCCGTTGACGCGCAGGTGCGGACGCAGCAGCGGCACGGACGTCGCGGAGTCGCCGACGTTGAGCTGCCACATGTAGGCGTTGCCGGCGTCCCGGGCCCGGAGGAAGGTCCCGAAGGCCAGGTTGTTCAGCCGGAAGTCCTCGGTGACGGTGTAGTCGGTCCACTGGTCGTACGACGGCGCCGGTTTGCCGATCCAGGCCGCGGAGCCCCAGTCGGCCGCGGTGAGCAGCCCGGTCTCGAACCACGCGGGCCGGCTCCGCCGGCTCGGGGCCCCCTGGTCGTCCCAGCTGCGGACGCGCCAGAAGTACCGGACGCCGGAGACGAGATCCGGCCCGCGATAGGCGACGTCGACCTGCTGCGCCGACCTGACCCGGCCGGAACGCCAGACATCGGCGGCTCCCGGCGTCCGGCCGACCTCGAGCTCGTAGGCGGTTTGCGTGACCGTCCGACGCGACGAGGAGATCTGCCAGCCGAATACGGGGGCCGCTCCGGGAATCCCGAGTGGGTTGGCCCGGCCGTTCGTGGTGAGCCCGTCGAGGGCCGGTGAGAGTAGGTGACCGCGGTCACGGTCGTCAACAGCGTCCGAATTGTGCCGTCCGCCACCTTGTAGGTTAGGTAAGCCTGACCTTATGGTCCTCCCTGTGTCCCTCGTCCCCCGCTCCGGCGTGCACGCCCAGGAGGTCGACGTCGCCTACGGCAGCGACGTCGTCGTGCGTGCCGCTTCCCTTTCCCTGCAGGCCGGGACCGTCACCGCGCTGATCGGCCCGAACGGCAGCGGGAAGTCGACGCTGCTGCGGGCGCTCGCCCGGCTGCACCCACCGGTCGCCGGGTCCGTCACCTTCGCCGACGGCGCCGACCTGCGCGCACTGTCCGGAAAGGACATCGCCAAGCGGATCACCCTGCTGTCGCAGCACCGGACCGCGCCCGGCGGGGTCTGCGTCCGGGAGCTGGTCGAGTTCGGCAGGCACCCGCACCGGTCCCGCTGGGGCGGCCGCGATCCCGAAGGGCCCGCCGCCGTCGAGCGGGCGATGGCGCTGACCGGGCTGTCCGCCCTCGCCGACCGGCCCGTGCAGGCGCTGTCCGGCGGGCAGGCGCAGCGGGTCTGGCTCGCCGCCTGCCTGGCCCAGGACACCGCGCTGCTGCTGCTCGACGAGCCCACGACCTTCCTCGACCTGCGCTACCAGGTCGAGATCCTCGACGTCGTCCGCGATCTGGCCGACCGGCACGGGGTCGGCGTCGGCGTGGTGCTGCACGACCTCGACCAGGCCGCCGCGGTCGCCGACCGGGTGCTGCTGCTCGAAGCCGGCCGGGTCACCGCCGAAGGCACCCCCGCCGACGTGCTGACGGCCGAACACCTCAGCCGCGCCTACGGCATCCGCGTGGACGTCGTCGCCGACCCGGCCGACGGGCGGATCCACACCCGCGCGGTCGGCCGCTTCAACGACGCGGCACCGCGCACCGCGTCGGTCTGACCCGAGAAAAAACAGGAGAAACATGCGGATCACCCGGATGCTCCTCGGCCTGTCCGCGGCCGCCACGTTCTTCGTGGCCGGCTGCGGCACCACCGAGGCACCCACCAGCAACGCCGCCGCCACCGGCGGTGCCGGCCCGATCACCGTCGTCGACTCGCGCGGCAAGGAGGTGAAGCTGCCCGGCCCGGCCAAGCGCGTCGCGGCGACCGAGTGGAACGCCGTCGAGCACCTCGTCTCCCTCGGCGTCATGCCGGTCGGCGTGGCCGACATCAAGGGCTACGGCCAGTGGGTCAGCGCCGAAAAGCTCGACGGCACCCCGAAGGACATCGGCACCCGCGGCGAACCGAGCCTCGACACGCTCGGCTCGCTGGGCCTGGACCTCGTGGTCGTCACCGACAGCGTGACCGAAGGGGCCCTGGAGCAGATCGAGGCGAAGGTCCCGGTCATCGTCATCAACGGCGGCAACGCCAAGGACCCGATCGCCGGGATGTACGCCAACCTGGACACCATCGCCAAGGCCACCGGCACCGAAACCCGGGCCGCACAGCTGAAAACCGAGTTCGAGCAGAAGCTGACCGCCGGCCGGGCCGCGGTGGAGAAGCGGGGCGCCGCGGGCCAGAAGGTCGCGTTCTCCGACGCCTACGTCACCTCCGGCTCGGTCAGCATCCGCCCCTACACCAAGGGCGCGCTGGTCTCCGCGGTGTTCGCCAAGCTCGGCCTCGAGACCGCCTGGCCGATGGACGGCGACGCGGTCTACGGCCTCGCGCAGGCCGACGTCGAAGGCCTGACCAAGCTGCCCGACGTGCGGTTCTGGTACATCGCCAACAACGCCGACGGCGACCCCTACCAGCAGCAGCTGGCCGGCAACGCGATCTGGACGAACCTCCCGTTCGTCAAGAGCGGCAAGGTGCACCGCTTCCCGGACGCCCTCTGGATGTTCGGCGGCCCGAAGTCCATGGCGCAGTTCGTCGACGCGGCCGTCGCCGCGCTCGAGAAGTAGCGTGGTCACCCTGACCGAGCCCGGCCCGCCCGCGGTCGCCGTCCGGCGCCGCGGGCGGCTCGCGCTGCTCGGCGGCGGGCTCGCCGCGCTCATCCTGCTGGGTTCGGCCGTGCACCTGACGCAGGGCACCGCGAACCTGGACCCGCTGGACGTGCTGCGGCTGGTCTTCGGCAGCGCGACCGGTGACACGACCGCGGTGGTCGTCGAGTCGCGGCTGCCGCGCCTGCTCGCGGCGCTGGTCGTCGGGGGCGCGCTCGGCGTGGCCGGCGCGGTGCTGCAGTCGGTGTCCCGCAACACCTTGGCGTCGCCGGACACCCTGGCCGTCAACGCCGGCGCGCACCTGGCGGTGGTCGCCGTCGCCGCGTTCGGCGTCTCGCTGCCCCTGCTCGGCGCGACCGGGATCGCCTTCGCGGGCGGGCTGGCGGCGGCCGTGTTCGTGCTCGCGCTGTCCGGCACCGGGGGCACCGGGATCGTGCGGCTGGTGCTGGCGGGCACCGCGATCGCGCTGGCCCTGATCTCCGTGACCCAGGTGCTGCTGCTGTTGTACGCCCAGGAAACCCGCGGCCTCTTCGCCTGGGGCGAGGGCTCCCTGGAACAGAACGGGCTCGGCGGCATCCGCACGCTCGGCCCGGTGGCCGGCGTGGCCCTGGCCGTGCTGCTCGGCCTGGCCCGGCGGCTCGACCTGATCCAGATCGGCGACGACCACGCCCGGACGTTGGGTGTCCACATCGGACGGACCCGGTTCGCCGCGATCGCGCTGGCCGTGCTGCTGGCCGCGACCGCGGTGACGCTGGCCGGCCCGATCGGGTTCGTCGGCCTCGCCGCACCGGCGGTGGCCCGGCTGCTCGCGACCGTGGTGCCGGGCCTGCACCGGCACGCGGCGCTGCTCCCCTGCTCCGCGGCGCTCGGCGCGGTGCTCCTGCTGGGCGCGGACGTGCTGCTGCGCGCGGTCATCGGCCCCCAGCGCGCCCTGGCGGTGCCGACCGGCGTCGTGACGACGATCCTCGGCGCGCTCTTCCTCGTGGTCCTGGCCCGCACCGCCCGGATCACGGCCGCGACCGCCGAACCACCCGCGGCCGGCGCCCGCGGCGGGGTGAGCGCGACCCGGTACCGGGTGACGGTGGCGGTGCTGGTGCTCGTGCTGGCCGCCGTCGCCGTGGGCGCGGTGCTGCTCGGGGACGCGAAACTGCTGCTGGGCGACGTCGTCAACTGGGTCACCGGGCAGGCGGGGCCGCTCGTCACCGGTGTGCTGGACACCCGCGTTCCCCGGGTGGTGGCCGCGCTGCTGGCGGGCGCGGCACTGGCGCTGGGCGGCGCGCTCACCCAGGCGGTCGCCCGCAATCCCCTGGCCGAGCCGGGGATGATCGGCGTCGTCGGCGGCGCGGGCCTCGGTGCGGTCGCCGTGATCACGGCCGTGTCCGGGGCCGGGTTCTGGACGCTGACCGGCTCCGCGGGCCTGGGCGCCGCCCTGGCCATGGCCGTGGTCTTCGCCGTGGCCGCCCGCGGCGGGTTCACCAGCGAACGCCTGGTGCTGATCGGTTTCGGCGTGCACGCGGCGTCGCAGGCGGTGGTGACGCTGCTGATCACGCTGTCCGATCCGTGGAACGAGACCAAGGCGCTGACCTGGCTGGGTGGTTCGACCTACGGCCGGGCCTTCCCGCACCTGGTGCCGATGGCGCTGGCCCTGCTGGTGGTGACGCCGGTGCTGGTCCGCACGCGGCGTGAGCTCGACCTGCTGGCGCTGGACGACGAAACCCCGCGCGTGCTGGGCGTGCCCGTGGCCCGGACGCGGTTGCTGCTGCTGTCGTGCGCGGTCCTGCTGACCGGCGCGGCGGTCGCGGGCATCGGGGTGCTGACGTTCGTCGGGCTGGTCGCCCCGCACGCGGCCCGCGCGATCGTCGGCAGCCGGCATTCCCGCCTGCTGCCCGCCGCCGCGGTGCTGGGCGCGATCCTGGTCTGCGCGGCCGACACCGTCGGCCGCACGGTCCTCGCCCCCGGCCAGCTCCCGGCCGGCCTGATGACCGCGATCCTCGGCGCGCCCTACTTCGTGTGGCTCCTCTACCGCCACCGCACGACCGCCGCCCGGAGACGCTGAGCTCCCCCGGGCGGCGGTCCGTCCGTGCTCAGCCGTCGACGCTGGTGTGCGTCTTCGAGGCGCACTTCGCCGGCGTGGTGTCGCCGTTGCCGTCGACCAGGCACACCTTCAGGCCGACCGCGTCACCGGCGTAGACGTTGCCATAGGCCCTGAAGGGATCCCACACGACCGGCTCCTTGGCCAGCCCGTTGCCGTTGTCCTTCGACCCGATCAGGACGCCGTGCCCGTCCCCGCAGTAGTCGTGCACGACCGCGTAGTCGTCGTTGTTGCCGCCCCCGGGCGCCCCCGCGCCGGCGAACCCCGGGGTGGCCCGGATCAGCGCCGCTGGCCCCGCGCGGATCAACTCCTGGTCGTCGACGACGAGCACCCGAACCATTCGCGATCGCTTCCCCCGGGCTGTCCGCGTTACTGGCTGTGCGTTCCTCCCGCCGAGCTTGTCGGCAGGGTGAGCACGACCTCAGCCTGGCGCGCTCCCGCATCCCGATCAGGCCGTGCCCGCCCGATTCCGCGGGAGCACCGCGGTTTCGCCCGTCGTCGGTGATCCGCGCGACGAAAACCGTTTCGCCGTAGGCCAACCGGACGCGCGCGCCTGCCCCGCCGGCGTGCTTCACCACGTTCGTCAGCGATTCCTGCACGATCCGGTGCACGCACAGGGCGACGCTGTCCGCCAGCGGGCGGACGACCCCGTCGACCACCAGCTCGACCGGGATGCCCAGCGCCCGGCCAGCACCTCGATCCGGTCGAGGCTGAACGCCGGGGAAGCGTCGTCGGCCGGGGCCACCGGATCCGAACCGATCCGCAGCAGCACGAACAACCGCCGCAGTTCGTCCAGCACCTGCCGGCTCGTGTCGGCGACCGCGCGCAGCGCGCCGGCGGCGGTCGGCGGGTCGGATTCGAGCACGTACCCGGCCGGCCCGGCCTGCACGGCGATCACGGACAGGTGGTGCGCGAGGACGTCGTGCAGTTCGGTGGCGATGCGCATCCGCTCCTCGGTGACCGCGCGCCGGGCCCGGGCTTCCCGGTCCCGGTCGAGCTGCCTGGTCAAGACCTCCAGGCGCGCGTTGCGCTCGGTGAGGATCCGGCGGATGTCGCCGACGGCCCAGACGGTCGCGCTCAACAACGCGGCGAGCGCGGCCAGCAGCCACAGCGGCCCCAGGTCCGCGGAGGCCGTCCCCGCCGCCTGCACCACGGTGGCGAGCACGGCGGCCGCGACCGACACGCGCCGGGACCGTTGCACCGCAACGGTGTAGTGGGCGAGCAGCGGGCCGAAGTTGTTTAACGCGTCTCAGTACCCGGCGATCACCGACGCCAGCGAACCGGCCAGGCAGAGCAGGAATACCTTCACCGGCGCCCGGCGGCGCAGCGTGACCGGCAGGATGGCGGCGGCGGTGAGCAGCACGCCGGGAAGCCCGAAACCCGGCCGTGCGAGGCGTAGTCGTACCGGGCGGCCAGCACGACGCCGAGGACGACCCGCCACGACACCACGCCGTCCAGCAGCTGCGGGTGCGCTTCCCCGTACCGCCGCACCCGCGTCCACGCCGCCCGCACCGGGCCACCGTATCCGCCCGGCTGCGGTGCGTCATGCTCCCGGGGTTGACCTTCGGTACCGCGGGAGTTGACGGGCCCCTACTCGGCCGTGGTTCTGCTTCCGCGCCGCCGTCGCCAGACCACGGCCGCGACGAGCAGCGCCACGGGTAAACCGGTGATCAGCAACCCTTCGGCGGGCGCCGGCACGACGTCCTGGTGCGCCACCGAGGCGGCGAGAGTGACGCCGCCGGCGGGGAATTCCCGGGCGGGCGGACCACTCCCGCACCCGTTCTGCTCGTGCCAGGGCCCGGCGACTGCGTATTCGACGGCGGTGGGCATCCCGCACCCCTCCTCGGGTGTTCTCCGGAACCGCAGACCAGTGTGGCGCGGCCGGCCGGAGAACTCCACACCTACTCGGGTGCCAGGATTTCCGTGGGGAGGCCGAGGGTTTCCACGATCCGCGCGACGGCGTCGCCGAGCCGCACGAAGTCGTCGCCGAGCGGATCGGTCACCAGGCGGCGGACGGTGGCGACGTGCCCGGGCGCCGAAGCGGCCAGGTGCGCGCGCCCGGCCGCGGTGAGCGTCGCCGTGGTGAACCGGCGGCCCTGGCCGGTGCAGACTTCGCGCACCACCCACCCCCGGTCTTCCAGGCGCGCGACGGCGTGCGAAATCCGGGGCAGCGACCCGTTGGCCATTTCCGCGATTTCGCTCATCCGCAGGCTTTCCCCGGGCACGGCCGACAGCCGGGCCAGGATCATGTAGCCCAGCAGTGTCAGGTCGGCGTCCCGCAGCAGCTGGCTTTCCAGCGCGCCCGGGAGCGTGAGCAGGACCTTCGCCAGGTTGATCCACGCCCGCCGTTCGTCGTCGTCCAGCCAGCGGGCCGGCTCCTCCTCGCGCACGCCTTGACTTTAACACGCAACCCAACCTACCGTTTGGGTTGCGTGTTAAACCCAAGGAGGAGCGATGACGACCACCCCGCGACTGACCTCGATGACCGTCCTCCGCCTCGGCTTCGCCCTGCTGGCGGCGGCCGCGGCGAACACGGCCATCGCGCTCGGCGCACTGGCCCTCGACGACGGCGGGATCGCGATGGGCCTGAACCCCGCGTCCTACCTGCCCGCGACCGCCGCCGGGCTGCTGCTGGGCACCATCGGCTGGTTCGTGCTCGCCCGCCGGGCGCCGCGGGCCCTGCGCGTGGTCGTCCCATCGGTCCTGGTCCTGACCTGGGTCCCGGACCTGCTCCTGTTCACGGCGGGCGCCACGGCGGCCAACGTCTTCGGCTTGATGCTGATGCACCTGGTCGTCACGACGGCCGTGGTCGCCGCCCTGCGCCCGACGCTCACTCCGGTCGCGGTTCAGCTCTCAGAACCGTCCGGGAGGTGAGCCGGCCCTTCTCGGGTTCCCGCCCGGCCTGCCCCGCGGCGACGGCGGCGGTCAGCGCCCCGACGGCGTCCTCGGCGCGGTAGATCGTTTCCAGCAAGGTGAATTCCTGAAGGGCGGCAACGGTGGCCGGGCCGTTCCGCTCCAGTTCCGCCAGCAGCGCCCGCCGCAGCGGCAGCAGCTGCGGGGTGAGCGAGATGTCGACGAGCGTGCCTTCGGGGTCCCGCGGATCGCGGTACCGGATGCCGGCGAACTCGTCGGCCGCCCAGAGCTCGTTCTTGAAGGTGGCGAGGTGCCGGCCGTCGGCGGTCGCGAACACGAGCGTCTTCGCGCTTCCGTTGTCCGCCACCAGATCCACGGCCACGGCACACCCGAGCCCGGCCGCCTTCAAGCGGTCCCGGTGGTCCGCGCCCGGTTCGGCGGCCAGCAGGACCTCGTGCGCCTTGCCCCGCACCAGCGACGTCGGCCAGTCACCGGAGAGGTGCGCGAGCATCGGCCCGCGCACGTCGACCTCCCGGAGTTCGCCGACGGTCCGGACGACCAGCCCACCCGGAGCCCCACCGGGCGACGCCCGGCCGACGAGGACCACCTCCAGGTGGTGCTCCCCCAGCCGGTCGGCGAACTCCCCGAAAACCCGGAAGGCCTCGGCGGCGAACTCCCCGCATTCGACGTAGGTCCCACCCTTGGCCGACCGCAGCACGGTGGCGGTCCACGCGTCGAGGTACCGCACCAGCACGTCACGCTCGACGGAAACGTGCGGGTCAGGACGCCGGACGCGCTCGGCCACGCTCCCGGTTGTACCGCACCGCGGCGCCGATCACCAGATCCCGCGCGGCTCGGCTCACCTCCTGGAGACCGAGGAGCGGCGATGAGGAGCAACGCTCACGTGGCTTCGGCGCGATTCGCCGCGCCACCGAGTTCCACCGTCTGGACGAGCCAGAACACTGCATACCAGAGGATGATCAGCGCCTCCAGCCACAACGCCCAGTGCTGCACGCCGACGACCCAGAGGATTCCTCCGGTCAGGAGGGACCCGCCCATCAAGGCGGCGACCACGATGTACCAGACCGTGAAGTTCCCTTGGGGGGCGGACCAGGCGTTCGCCACGACGACGATGACGATCCCGATGAACAACGGTATCGCCGCGTAGAGGTGGCCGTGGTCACGGAACCAGTCTTGCCTGTTCCAGTACAGCCAGATTCCGAAGACCAAAACCGCCAGCGTCACCAGGTGCGAGATGAGCGTGTACGGCTTGGGGCGTTCGAACCGGCCGTGCCGGCGTTTCCGCGCAAGGAGGCCGAAGACCGTGGCGGCGACCCCGATCGCGAGCAGCGCACCGACATCGGTCTTGACCGCCGCCTCGATCTCGGGCCGGCTCGGCCCGTTCACCGGAAGACAGGCGTCGTCGATTTCCGTCGGCACGAACGCGACGATGAACGCCAGGAACCCCGAGCAGTCGAGTGCGGTGTTCTCGTAGTCGGTGTTCCCGCGGTAGACGATCATGCCCGTGCCGATCGCGCACAAAACGCCGACGAAAACGGGCCGCACCGAAGTGAAGTAGTAGGCGCTGATGGAATGCTGCCAGCACAGACCGTCATTGACGAACAGGAACTGCAAGAGGATGGCGAGGAACAGCAGCGCCACGAGCATGACCATGGCGACGCGAAGCGCCAGGTAGGTCTGGTGAATGTTTTCTTCCCGGTTTTCGACGCTCACGCCGACCTCCTTTCGGGAAACGTCCGTTGCCCGTGCAGGACGCCGTCGGGCCGCGGTTGTCCGGAGGTCGCAGCTTCTTCACCGGCCGTTACCGTCCAGGAAAAACGTCACCTGAACGAGTCTTCAACGGAATCAACGGGACGACGGGGTCCGGCTGAGGTTGTCGACGATCAAACCGACGGTGAACTCGAACCGATCCTCCCCGCTTCCGGAAGTCAGCTCGGCGGCGAAGCGCCGCGTCTGCGGAAACGCCTCGGCCGGCAGTGCGGCGAACCGGTCCAGCAGCTCGTCCCGGCCGACCACCCATTCGTCCTCCGGACGTTTCCGCCGCTGCCGGACCAGCGATTGCTCCAACGCATATGCGCTGACGTACAGAGAAAGCGCGTCAAGGCCCCACGCGGCGGCCTGCGGCTCGACATCCCCGGCAAGCAGAATCGCGAAAAGCCCTTCACGGACCCGCAGCGCGTCGAGGTTGGTGGGGACCATGCCCAGCGCAGCCCGGGAAACGCCGGGGTACTTCAGATACTGGTCCCGGATCCGGCCGTACACGTCGAGGAGCTGCGTCCGCCAGAGCGCCGGGTCCGGTTCGGGCAGGTCGATCTCGGCGCACAGGCGGCCGATGAGCAGGTCGTCGAGGTCGTCCTTGTTCACGATGTGCGCGTACAGCGAAGACGGCCCGGTGCCGAGCACGGCGGCGACGCGGCGGATCGTCAGCGCGTCGTAGCCCTCGGCCGCCACGACCTGCAGGGCCGCGTCGGTGATCCGGTCGACCGTGATCGGCCTCTTGGGCGACGGGGCCGCGGGATTTCCTGCGTGCCGGGCGGCTCGGCGCTGCCGGGGGTCGGTGGGCATGTCGATCACTATAGCTTGAGACGAACTTAGTTCGCGTGCTAGAACTTAGTTCGTTGAGAACGAACTAAGTTCGAAAGAGGTCTGACATGCGAGTTTCCATCGCTGGAGCCGGGCTGGGCGGGCTGTGCCTCGCACAGGGCCTGCGCCAGGCAGGGATCGAAGCCGACGTGCACGAACTGGACCCGGCGATCACCGCGCGGTTCCAGGGCTACCGGCTCGTCCTGAATCCCACCGGGCTGGCGGCGCTCCAGGGCTGTCTGCCGCCACGCTGGCACCCGCTGCTGGACGCGATCACCGGCGACGCCTACGGCGAGCGGCTGGTCCTGGACCCGCGGCTGAACAAGATCGGCGAACTCGGCCCCGGGAGAACCGGCACCGTCGTCGACCGGCACGTGCTCCGCCACCTGCTGCTGACCGGGCTCACCGTGCGCACCGGGGCCGCGCTGACCGGCTACGACGTGCTGGACGACGGCCGCGTCGAAGCCCGGTTCGCGAAGAAAGACCCGGTCGTCGCCGACCTGCTCGTCGGGGCGGACGGCGTCGGCTCTGCCGTGCGTGCGGTGCTCTCGCCGCGGACCACGCCGACCGATACCGGCGTCCGGTTCGTCATCGGCCGTACGCCGCTGACCGGGCAGTTCGCCGGGCTGGAGCGGGCCTTCGGCTCGAAGATCGCCGGTAACGGCGTGAGCCTGCTGCTCGGCGCGATGCGCTTCCGCACCCCGCCGAAGGAGGCGGCCGAGACGCTGGCGCCCGAGGTGGTCCTCCCCGACGTCGGCGACTACGTGCGCTGGGCCATGATCCTGCCGCCGGACGGCCCGGCCGGCGGCCGGACCCCGCAGGAGACCGTGCTGGCCCGGATCGAGGGCTGGCACCCGGACCTGCGGGCGCTCATCGAGCAGGCCGACCCGGACAACAGCGCCCTGCTGTCCATCCGGGTGGTCGAGCCCCGCGAGCGCTGGGCGCCCGGCCCGGTCACGCTGCTCGGCGACGCCGTCCACGCCACCTCCCCGACCGGCGGCAACGGCGCGAACACCGCCCTGCGCGACGCGGACCTGCTGCGCCGCTGCCTGACCGAGGGCCGCCCGGACCTCGTCGGCGCGGTCGGCGCGTACGAACGGCAGATGTTCGAGTACGGCGCCGAGGCCGTGCGCCACAGCCTCGACGCGCTCCCCGCCTTCGCGCCGCAACCCGAATCGGCCTGACCCGAAGACGGACAAAAGCCGGACAATCGGGCCGCTCACCTACCCGGTACCGGTTCCACCCGAGAAAATAGGGCCTCACGCGGGGAGAAACCGGCCCGGTGCGCCACGAGCCAGGTGACACGGTTGCCGAACTCGGGAGATGTCATGGACGTCCTGCGCACCGAGCAGGAAGAAGACCGCGCCCTGGTGGCGCGGCTGCACGACGGTGACTGGAGCGCGCTCGACGTGCTCTACGGCCGGTACGCCCGACCGGTTTTCCAGCGCTGCTGGCGGATCCTGCGCGAACGGACCTTGTCGTGGGAGACCACCCACGACACGTTCGCCCAGTTCGTCGGGCACCTGCGCTGCCCCTGCGGGCAGCCCGCGCGCGAATGGCTGCTGGAAACCGGCACCCGCCTCGCCACCCGGAGGGCCGCGCGATGACCGAGGCGGAGATCTTCGACCACTGCCGCACCAGCGTGCGGGCCTTCCTGCGCCCGCGCGTGCCGAACACCTCCGACCTCGACGACTGCGTGAGCGAGGTCGTCGTCCGCGCGCTGGAAGGCCTGCGCAAGGGCGCCCGGCCGGACGTGCTCGAGGCCTGGCTGATCGGCATCGCCAAGAACGTGCTCAAGGAGCGCTACCGGGCCGCCAAGGAGGACGAGCTGCCCGGCGAACTCGCGCAGGAGCCGGGCGAGCCGCAGCTGGAGCTGGCCCGCACCGACCTGCCGGACCTGCCGTCGGAGTTCGAGGTCCTGCTCGGCAAGCGGCAGCTGTGGGACACGCTCGACGCGGCGACCCGCGGGCTCGGCGACGGCCTGGCCGCGATCATGCACGCCCACCTGCGGCTCACCAAGGAACGGGGACGGCACGTCGTCGGCGCGGAACTCGCGCGGGAGCTGGGCCGGCCGGTCGACGTCGTGAACCGGCAGCTGCAGCGGTCGCGCCTGCGGATGCTCGACGCGATCGCGGCGCTCGTCCTCGCCCGCACCGGCCGCGCGGACTGCGCGGGGCTGTGCGAGGTGCTCGACGCCGATCAGCTGCGCGCGGGCCGCCGGCTGCTGCTCGACCCGGAGCGGACGCGCGCGGTGCTCAAGCACGCCGGCGGGTGTGCGACGTGCTCGCCGCGCGTCGACGAGGCCCAGGACTACAGCCGCTGGGCCCTCGGTCCCGGGCTGCTGCGCCTGGCCGACGACGAAGAAGAACGCCGCCGGGCGCTCGTCGCGCTGCTCGACCGCCTCGGCGAAGGCGGGATCTCGTCGGCGCCGGCGCAGGCGGCCGCGCTGGCCGTGCCGGTGCCGCTGGCGGGGCCCGCGAACCTCGCGGGCCGGCTGCTCGCGTCCCGGCCCGCGCTCCTGCGCAAGGTCGACGGGGTCACCCGGTTCGCGCGGGACAACCCGGACGTGGCGCACCGGATCGTGGCCGCGGCGACGGGCGGGCTGGCGGCGGCCGCGGCGATCGTGGCCGCGGTGCTGTCCGGGTCGGACGGCGGTGGCGTGCCGCCGGTGGCCGCCTCCCCGCGCGCACCCGGGACGACGGCGCCGGCTGTCGCAGTGCCCACGGTGAGCGCGCCGGCGGCGGTGCCGGTGGCCCTGACGGCCCCGAAGAGCACTCCGCCGCCCACTACGACCTCGCCGGAAAGCCCCGAGCCACCGGCGCCCGGCTCGTCCGCCGTGCGCCCGGCCGTCGCCTTGCCGCCGCCGACCACCGCGGCGCCGCCGACATCGACGGCCACGGTCCCACCGACCACGGCGCCACCCACGACTTCGAACCCACCGACCACGATCCCGCCCACCACAGCGCCGCCCACCACCACTCCGCCGCCGACCACGACGACCCCGCACCCCCAGCCGATCACGATCGACGCCACCGGCCTCTCCTACACGACGATCACCATCTCCGGCGTCGGCGTCCGCGACTCCCGGCAGGCGCAGACCCTGAACCTCACCCCCGGCCCGCACACGCTCGCCACCCCGGCCGGTCAGGTGCTGCCCTTCGTCGTCACCGACGACTACCGCGTCCGCTACGACCAGGCACCGGGCGGCCCGTTGGACGGGTACGGCAGTTCGACCTTGACCGTGCGCGGGCACGAGATCGCCTTCGACGTGTCCGATGTGGACTACTACACCATGGCGGTCTCCGGCACGGGTTTCCCGGCGCCGCAACCGGTCCGGCACCTCAGACTGCTGCCGGGCGCGCACAGCGTGGTGACCGCCAACGGGAACTCGCTGCCGTTCACCGTCACCGCCACCGGCGGGATCACCTTCCCGGCCGGCTCGCCCGGCCTGCTGACCTGGGACGACCGGACGCTCGCCGTGCACGGCCTGCCGGTGACCCTCGACGCGACCGGCGTCGACTACGCCAACCTGACCGTCAGCGGCGCGGGCTGGCCGGCGCCGCAGGCGATCCGGACGTTCCGGCTGCTGCCCGGCACGCACTCCGTCGTGACGGCCAACGGCAACTCGGTGCCGTTCACGATCACCACGGCCGGGACCGTCACGTACGCCGACGCCCTCGGCGTCCTGTTCAGCACTGCCGACGAGGGCAGGAAGCTGCGGGTGCACGGCTTCCGCGTCACGCTGGACGCCACGGACGTCGACTACGACACCACGACCGTGAGCGGCACGGGTTGGCGCACCCCGCAGGCCGTCCGCGAACTGCGGCTGCTGCCGGGCGCCCACCGCGTGGTCGCGCACGACGGGCTGACCGCGCCGTTCACCGTGACCGCCACCGGGCTGGTGCGCTCCGACAGCCCGCTGCTGACCGGCACCGGAACCGTGCTGGCCGTGCACGGGCTGCCGGTCACGCTGGACGTCACGGATCTCGGCTACGCCAACGCGTCGATCGAGGGCGTGGCGTACGGGCCCCCGCGGCCGGCGCGCACGCTCCGGATCTTCCCCGGCCCCCACCGCGTCGTCACCAACGGCGGGCCGACGCTGGCGTTCACCGTCGACGAGTACGGGTTCGTCGGCTACGACCCGGTGGTGCGGGGCCTGCTCACCGCCGAGGGCAGCACGCTCGCCGTCCACGGGTTCCCGGTCACGGTCGACGCCACCGGGTCCGGCCACCCGCAGTTCGGCGTCGAGGGTGTCGGCTGGTGGGACGCCCGGCAGCCCCGCGTCGTGCGGCTCCTGCCGGGCACCCACTACGTGACGGCCCCGGGCGGGCGGCGGTTCGCCTTCACCGTGACGAGTGCCGGCCGCGTCGCGTACGCCGCCGCGCTGGACGGCGTGTTCGCCGGCCGCGACGGCACGACGCTCACCCTTCGCCCGCCCGGCTGACCGGCACGCGGACCCGGTTCGCCCGGGCCGGGTCCGCGGCCACCCGCAGCCACGCTGGCGCGTCGACCTCCTTGACCCGGATCCGGACCGGCGCGTAGCCGTCCGGGTCGATGCCCTTGTAGCCGTGCCGGACGACGCCGTCGTGGATCCGTTCCGACACCACGACGGCCAGGTCGGCGCCGGAGTGCGCGAGCAGCTCGTAGAGCGGTTCCCCGTCGACCAGCCGGCACGCGAGCTTCACGTCTTCGCTCACCCACCGCGGGCCGGCGCGCAGCAGCTCCCCCGCGTGCACCGCCAGCCGCAGCCGGATCCGCCACGCCGGCGCGACGACGGCGTTGTACGCGCGCAGCTCGGCGGCCAGCCGCGGCACGAACGGGTCCAGCAGGTCCGCTTTGGACACCCCGGGCGGCACGATGACGAGCAGCCCGTCCCCCCGGTCCTCGACGGACAACCGCCACCGCCCGATTCCGGCCGCCCGGAAGGCGTTCCGCACCATCCGCGCCAGCGCGGCCCGCGCCCGGAGCTGGGCGGGATTGTCCCAGCGGGACGATCCCGCGATGTCCACCACCACGATCGACCGGTGCACCGGCCCCCTCGACCCCACACTCAGCATCGGCTGCTCCCTTCTCGGTACAGCCTGTCCGTGGCGCGGCGGCGGCACTTCTCCCCGGCGGCGCCGAAGATTTTTCCCGGCACCCGGGTCCGTCGACCACCTCGTCGAATGGTGCCGGCAGCTCGCGCAGCGATCAGCGACGCACCCGATAGCAGAGGTGGAGCACCCGGTTGCCCCGGATGACCACCTCGGGGTCCTCCAGCAACTGCTGCCCGTCGACCGGCCCGAAGAACCGCTTGCCGGCCCCGAACACGACCGGCACGACGTCCATCCGCACCTCGTCGACCAGCCCCGCGGCCAGCACCTGGCCGCCGACGTCCCCGGCGGCGACCTCGACCACGCGGTCACCCGCGAGCTCCTGCGCCTCGGCCACCGCTGCCTCGACCCCGTCGGCGAAGTGGAACGGCGCCTCGGGGTCCCAGCCCTCGGGCGGCGGCCGGTGCGTCACGACGACCACGTGGTCGACCCCGGCGGGCGGCACACCGTCCCAGCCGTCCGTCAGGTCGAAGACGCGGCGGCCGGCGATCGTCGCCCCGATCCCGTCCCAGTACGGCCGGACGTGGTCGTAGGACGTCTGCGACACCTTCAGGACGCCGCTCGCGTCCAGCGGGACGTCGCCGCCGGTCAGCCAGTCGAACAGCGGTCCGGGCTGGTCCTCCTCGTCCGCGATGAAGCCGTCCACCGATACCGAGCTGTACATGACCACCTTGCCCACGGGCCCTCCTTTTGCTCTCGGGGAGCCCAAATTAGCCCGTCGTGCGCGGTGGCTCTTGTAAGAAATCAATCGGCCGGCAGCGGCCAGCCGTCCAGCACGTGGCCGGGGTGTTCGCGCAGGAATCGCCGCCGGACCTCGACGTACCGGGTCGGCGTCAGCCCGGTGAACGCCCGGAATTCGTGGCCGAAGTGGGCCTGGTCGAAGTAGCCTGCGCCACCGGCGAGGCCGCTCCAGTCGATCGGCCCGGCGGGGTCGATCGCGAACACGGTGGCGGTGAAGCGGTGGGTGCGCGCCAGCCGTTTCGGCGTGACGCCGACGAGCTCCTTGAACCGCCGGACCAGGTGGGTGCTGCTGACCCCGGCGGCCACGCTCAGGTCGCCGATCGCCACCGCCCCGCCGGCCGCCGCGATGACCCCGCTCGCGTGGCGGACCAGCCCCAGGCCGGCGGTCCCGGTCAGCCGTCGCAGCAGCTCCTCCTCGAGCAGCGTCAGCATCTCGTGCGGTCCGTCCGCCGTGGCCAGCCGGTCGCGCAGCCGGGCAACGGCGGCCCGGCCCCACACCTGCTCCAGCGTCACCGGCCGGTCACACAGCTCGCCCGCGGGCATCGGCAGGAACGGCGCCAGCCCCCACGGCTTCACGTGCGCGCCGACCGACCGGGTCGGGAGCGGGTAGCCGAACTCCAGCGCGCGGGTGGGCGTGCTGACCACGCAGCCGTCGGCGTACTCGGCCGTCTCGGCGTCGGTGCCACCGCGGATGCGGAACGGCGCCCCGAGGTTGACGATGAGAAAGGCCCCGGGCATGGGCGGCAGCATCAGCCGCGGATAGGGCGGCGCGCCCTCCAGGTGGTAGAGGTCGTCGATCAGCCCGTCCAGCGGCGGTCGCGGCACTCGGGACACGTACTCCACACCCCTAGCATCGCCCACGGGACGATGACAGGCATGGAAGCGTGCATCTTCTGCGCCATCGCGGCGCGGCAGGCCGAGGCGAGCGTCGTGCACGAGGACGAGACCGCGGTCGTCTTCATGGACCTGAACCCGGTCACGCCCGGCCAAGGCCACGCCCCCGGAACGCGAGAGGTCGCTCCTCGACGGGGACGCGCAGGCGATCAAAGACGCCATCGCGGGAACGGGCTGACCGGTGGCTCCGCGGTCCGCTCGGAATTGTCTTGCGGGCCAAAGTAAATTGGAGTCATGACGCTGTCCGGGGAACAGTGGTTGGCGCAGGTCTTCCGGCCGGCCGTGGCCGGGGTGACCCGGGCCCGGCGCGAAGGGTCCGCCGGCGTGGTTTCCGTGGATCCGTTGCGGATGCTCGGAAGCCGGCTCGCGGCGCAGGTCGAGGCGCTCGGTGCCACCGGGGTGCTCACCGACGAACAGGAAAGCGCCGCGCTCGACGCCCTCGAGGAGGCCGGGATCCGGCCGGAAGTCCGGTCGGTGTCGGTCTCGACGTCGTCTTCGACGGCCGGGGGTGCCTTCGCTCCCGTGGCTGCGCGGACGGGGTCGCCACCGGTCGTTGCCCCCGAGCCGGCCGAGCCGCCGACGTTGCGAGGTGTGCTGGCCGGCCCGCGCCTCCTCGGGCACGTCGGCGGACGGCCGGTGACGCTGATCTCGGCGGAGCTGTGGAGCGACCGGTTCCTGGTCGACCTCTACACCCACCCCGGCCCGGAGCACCGCGAACGGCGGGCCCAGGCCGCGCGCGAGCACCTGGACTGGCTGAACCGCCGACGCCGCGGGCAGGCCACCGACCCACCGGCCCGCACGGTGGCCGGGTCGCCCCTGGCCGACGTCACCTGGGAACTCCGCGACGAGCAGGGCACGGCGTACCGCCGGACCGGCGGCTCGGCCGAATCGGGCGACCACCTCGACCGGCTGCGCATGCAGTGGTCTCCGGCGCCGCCTGCGCATCCCGGACGCCTCACCCTGCTCGCCACCGATGCCACCGGCGCGACCGTGCTCGACACCGAAATCCCCCTCCCTCGGGCAATGCCGTGACGCCGCACCTCCGGCGGGGCTGCCCCTGACGCACGGGTGGCTCCTGATCTAGGGTGTGCGCATGATTCTGCGGCGTAGCCTGCTCGCGGTCCTGGCCCTGGGCGCGGCGATCGTCACCGGCTGTTCCTCGGGCGGTGACGCCACGCTGCCCGACGCCGGTGCCCTGCTCAAGGACAGCGCGTCGGCGGCGGGCGCCGTCACCAGCACGCACTTCACGCTGAAGGTCACCGGCACCGTGCCGGGCCTGAGCGTGCACAGCGTCGACGGTGACCTGACCAAGGCCAACGGAGGCGGCGCGAAGGGCACCGGCACGCTGGACCTGATGGGCCAGGTCGTCGACGCCCAGTTCGTCCTGGTGAACGGCTCGCTCTACATCAAGGGGCCCACCGGCGGGTTCCAGCGGATCCCCGCCGCGCTGAGCTCCTCGATCTACGACCCGTCCGCGATCCTCGACCCGCAGCGCGGCATCCCGAAGGTGCTGGCCTCGGTCCAGGGCCCGAACACCGAAGGCACCGAAAACGTCGGTGGCACGCCGACGTACCGCGTCGCCGGAACGGTCCCGAAGGACGCGCTGACCGCGCTGGTGCCGGGGACGGCCTCGAACGTCAACGCCACCTTCTGGCTCCGCCAGGACGGCGGCCACCTGCCGGTCAAGGCTTCGCTGGGGTACCCCGATGGCGCCACCGTGGACGTCACACTGTCCGATGTGGACAAGCCGGTCACCGTGACCGCGCCGGCGTGACCGCGCCGGTCGCCTCGCGCGGCGGCCGCGCGCTCGCGG
>NZ_JBSGJD010000031.1:0-53320 GCF_053605405.1 Amycolatopsis sp. NPDC003861 | reverse complement strand
CGCGGATCTTCACCTGGTCGTCGGCGCGGCCGACGAACTCCAGCACCCCGTCGCCGGTCCAGCGCACGACGTCCCCGGTGCGGTACATCCGCTCGCCGGGCGCCCCGAACGGCTTGGCCACGAACCGGTCCGCGGTGAGGCCGGGCCGGCCGAGGTACCCGCGGGACACGCCGGCGCCGGCGATGAACAGCTCGCCCGTCACGCCCGGCGGGACCGGCCGCAGGCCCTCGTCCAGGACGTAGGCGGCCATGTTGTCCAGCGGCCGGCCGATCGGCATCGCGTCCGGGACCGCGTCTTCGGGGGCCAGGAAGAACCGGCTGGCGAAGGTGGTGGTCTCGGTGGGGCCGTAGCCGTCGACGACGGTCAGCCCCGGGCAGGCGTCCCGCACCTGGCGGACCGCGGCGGCGGGGACGACGTCCCCGCCGGTCCACACCTCGCCGACACCCCGCAGGCACCCGGGATCCTCCTGCGCCAGCAGCCGGAACAGCCCGGCGGTCAGCCACAGCGCACGGACCCCGTGCCGCGTGACGACCGCACGCAGCACTTCGGCGTCGACGTCGCCGGGCGGAGCGACGACCACCCGGCCGCCGTTGAGCAGCGGCACCCACACCTCGTACGTCGAGGCGTCGAACGCCTGCGGCGAGTGCAGCAGCACGGTCCGGTGGGCCTCGCCCGCGAACGAGCCGTCGGAGGCCAGGGCGACGATGTCGCGGTGGGTCACCGCCACGCCCTTCGGCTTGCCCGTCGACCCGGACGTGTACATCACGTACGCCAGGTTTCCCGGCCGCACCCGGACTTCCGGCGCACCTTCCGGACCGGTCTCGTCCACCCGGACCGTAAGTCCACTGTGGACGTCCTGATAGGACTCCCCGGCGATGACGACGGAGACGCCGGCCTCGTCGAGGACCAGGCACATCCGGCTCGCCGGGGCACGGAGGTCGACCGGGACGTAGGCGGCCCCGGCCGTGAGCACCGCGAGTTCGGCGACGACGAGGTCGGCCGACCGCTCCAGCAGCAGCCCGACCCGGTCCTCGGCCCGCACGCCGAGGGCGATCAGCCGGGCCGCGAGCCGGTCGGCGCGGGCGGCGAGCTCCGCGTAGGTGAGGTCGTCGACCGCCGGCGCGTCCGGGGTCCGGCGGACCTGGTCGGCGAACCGGCTCACGACGGTGGCCTCGGGCACCGGGTGCGCCGTGTCGTTGAACGTCCGCAGCACGCGCTCGCGGTCGTCGCCGGTGAGCAGGTCGAGCTCGCCGACCCGCGTTCCCGGGTGCGCGGCGATGCGGTCCAGGGCCAGCAGCAGCTGCCCGGCGAGCCGGTCGACGGTGGCCCGGTCGAACAGGTCCGGGTCGTGGTCGAACGACACGGCCAGGTCCTCCCCCGGCGTGACGACGACACTGAGCGGGTAGTTGGTCGGCTGCAGTTCGCCGTCCTCGTGCAGGCCGATCCCGTGCGCGGCCACGGCTTCGGTGTCGAACGGGTAGTTCTCGAACACTAGGATGCTGTCGAACAGCGTGCTGCCGCCCGCCCAGGTCTGCAGCTGGGCCAGAGACACGAAGTCGAACCGGCGTGACCGGGCCTGGGCCGTCTGCAGGTCCCGCAGCCACTCGGCCACCGTCAGTCCATCGTGGACGGTCACCGGCGCGGGCAGGGTGTTGATGAACAGCCCGGCCATCGCTTCGACGCCCGGCAGGTCGGCCGGCCGCCCCGACACCGTGGTGCCGAAGACGACGCCGGATTCGCCGCTGTAGCGGGAAAGCACGAGCCCCCACGCGCCCTGGACGATCGTGTTGAGCGTCAGGCCGGCGCGGCGCGCCAGCTCGCGCAGCCCGCCGGCGGGCGCCGACACCCGGACCGACGCCGCGGACCGCGCGCGGTGGGCTTCCACCGGACGGCGGTCGTAGGGCAACGGCGTCGGCGTCCGGAACCCGGCGAGCTGCTCGCGCCAGTGGATTTCGGCGGCCGTGGTGTCCTGCTCACCGAGCCAGCGCAGGTACTCGCGGAACGGCGGCCGGTGCCCCGGCACGGCGGCCCCCGCGTACCGGGCGCACACCTCGCCGAACACCTGCGCGGCGCTCCAGCCGTCCAGCAGCACGTGGTGGAACGTCCACACCAGCAGCACGTCGCCGCCGGGCAGCCGCGCGAACGCCAGCCGCAGCAGCGGGGCGGCGGTCAGGTCGAAACCCTCGGCCCGGTCCTCGTCGAGGAACCGCTCCTGCTCGCGGGCGCGCTCGTCGTCGTCCAGCGTCCTCCAATCGAGGTGGACGACCGGAACGGTGACGTTCCGCTCGACGACCTGCACGGGTTCGTCGAGGCCCTCCCAGACGACGCGGGTGCGCAGCACCGGCGTGTCCGCGACGACCTGCTGCCACGCCCGGGCGAGGCGCTCGGGGTCGCCGATGCCGGTCAGCCGCAGGCGCACCTGGTTGAGGTAGGTCCCGGCCGCGCCGTCGACGAGGCTGTGGAAGACCATGCCCGACTGCATCGGGGTGAGCGGGTAGATGTCCTCGACCGTCCGGCCGGTGCCGGCGAGGCGGTCCACCGCGGCCTGGTCGAGCCGGGCGAGGGGGAAGTCCGACGGCGTGCGGCCGCCGGCGTCCGGCCGGGCGCAGTGCCCGACGATCCCGGTGAGCGCGGCGAGCAGGGCGTCGGCCAGCCGGCGCACGGTCGCCTCGGTGTGCACACCCGCGGAGTAGTGCCAGGTCAGTTCCAGCTCGTCGCCCACGACCGCGCCGACGACGTCGAGCTGGTGCGCCCGCGTCTGGCCGGGGTGCGCCGCGCCGCCCAGACCGCCGCCGTGGTCGAAGCGGCCCAGGTAGTTGAAGCTGATCCGGGGTTCGAGGCGCGGGGCGGTGCCGGTGAGGTACCGCAGGGCGCCGTAGCCGAGGCCGCGGCGGGGAATCGCGCGCAGCTGTTCCTTGGTCGCCTTCAAGGCTTCGCCCCAGTCCTCGCCGGACGACGTCAGCTCGACCGGGAAGATCGAGGTGAACCAGCCGACCGTCCGCGAGAGGTCGAGGCCGGGGAACAGGTCTTCCCGCCCGTGGCCTTCGAGGTCGACGAGCACGCGGTCGCGGCCGGTCCAGTCGCGCAGGACGCGGCCGAGCGCGGTCAGCAGGACGTCGTTGACCTGCGTCCGGTACGCCCCCGGCACGTCGTGCAGCACGGCCCGGGTCGGTTCCGCGGGCAGCCGCACGACCACCGAACGGGCCGAGCCGTAGGTGTTCTCACCGGCCGCGTCGACCGGGAGGGCCGGGTCGGCGTCGATGGCCGCCCAGTGGTCGAGTTCGTCGTCGAAGAAGCCGTCGGCGGTGTGACGGGCTAGGGTGCGGGCCCAGTCGCGGAACGACGTCGTCTTGGGCGGGAGCTCGCCGCCGGCCAGGAGGGTTTCCAGGTCCTCCAGGAGGATCCGCCACGACACGCCGTCGACGACCAGGTGGTGCGCGGCCAGCGTCAGGGTCGTGCCGGACAGCTCGGCGCGCAGCAGCGGCCCGTTCTCCAGGTCGATGGTGGCGCCGAGGACGTCCTGGGCGCCGGGTGCGTGGCGCGGGCCGTCGGGGGTGAACCGCAGGCGCAGGACGTCGTGGTGCAGCTGGAGTTCGCGCAGCGCGCGCGGCAGCGCTGTGGGGTCCACGGTGTCGGGCACCTCCACCGAGACGGACTGGACGAACTGCTCCGGGTGCACCGGCCGCGGGTCGAGGTACCAGTGCTGCACCGGCGTCAGCGGCAGGTCGCCGGTCACCGGCCCGGCGTCGGCCGCGACGGGCGCGGCCGGGGTGGCGGCGAGGGCGAGCGCGGCGACGGTCGGGTGGTCGAAGACCTGGCCGGGCATCAGGTCGAGGCCGGCCCGGCGGGCCCGGGACACCACCTGGATGCTGAGGATCGAGTCGCCGCCGAGCTCGAAGAAGTTGTCGTCGGCGCCGACGCGGCCGACCCGCAGGACCTCGGCCCAGATGCCGGCGAGCAGCCGCTCGGCGTCCGTCGCGGGCTCGCGGTACCCGAGCCCGGACACGAAGCCGGGCGCGGGCAGCGCCCGGCGGTCGACCTTCCCGTTGTCGTTGAGCGGCAGGGCTTCCAGGGGCACGAACACGGCCGGGACGAGGTAGTCCGGCAGCGTCCGCAGCAGGAACTCGCGCAGGTCCGGCGTCCCGGTCGCGACGACGTAGGCGACCAGCCGCTTGGCCCCGCCGTGCACGGCCGCGACGACGACGGCTTCGGTCACGTCCGGGTGCGCGGTCAGCGCCGTCTCGATTTCGCCGAGCTCGACGCGGAAGCCGCGGATCTTCACCTGGTCGTCGGCCCGGCCGGCGAACTCCAGCACGTCGCCGGGAGCCCAGCGGACCAGGTCGCCGGTGCGGTACATCCGCGTGCCGGGCGCGCCGAAGGGGTCGGCCAGGAACCGTTCGGCGGTCAGCGCCGGCTGCCCGAGGTAGCCGCGGGCGAGGCCGGTGCCGGCCAGGTACAGCTCGCCGACGGCACCCGGCGGCACCGGCCGCAGCCCGTGGTCGAGGACGTAGGCGGCCATGTCGTCCAGCGGCCGCCCGATCGGCACCACGGCGGGCACCGGCTCGTCCGGCCCCACCACGAACCGGGTGGCAAACGTCGTGGTCTCGGTGGGGCCGTAGCCGTCGACGACGGTCAGGCCCGGGCAGGCGGCCCGCACCTGGCGGATCGCCTCGGCGGGCACGACGTCCCCGCCGGTCCACACCTCGCCCGCCCCGGCCAGGCAGGCCGGGTCTTCCTGGGCGAGCAGGCGGAACAGCCCGGCGGTCAGCCACACCGCGGTCACGCCGTGCGCGCCGATCTGCCGGCGCAGCACGTCGGCGTCGACGTCGCCCGGCGGCGCGACGACCACGCGGCCGCCGTTCAGCAGCGGCACCCACACCTCGTACGTCGAGGCGTCGAAGGCCGGCGGCGAGTGCATGAGCACGGACCGGTGCGCCGGGCCGGCGAACGACCGGTCCCGGGCCAGGCCGACGATGTCCCGGTGGCTGACGGCCACGCCCTTGGGTGTCCCCGTCGAGCCCGAGGTGTACATGACGTAGGCCAGGTTCGCGGGCCGGATCGGGAGGTCCGGCGCCTCGGCCGGTTCGCCGCCGAGCTCGCCGGCCGACAGGATCGGTCCACTGTGGATCTCGGTGGCGAGCGCCCGGCCGGAATCGTCGGTCACCAGGACACCGACGTCGTCGAGCAGCGCGGTCAGCCGGCTGCGGGGCGCGCGGGCGTCCAGCGGCAGGTAGGCGCCACCGGCCTTGAGCACCGCCAGTTCGGCGACGACCACGTCGGCCGAGCGGCCGAGCAGGAGGCCGACCAGGCCGTCCCGCTGCGCGCCCAGGTCGAGCAGGCGGCGGGCCAGCCGGTTCGCCCGCGTGTCGAGCTCCGCGTAGGTCAGGGTTTCTTCGCCGGTGACGGCGACCGCGTTCGGCGTGCGGCGGACCTGCTCGGCGAACAACGCGGGCACGGTCGTGTCCGGGCCTTCCTGCGGGGCGCCGGTCCCCTGGGCCAGGACGGCGCGCTGCTCGGCGTCGGTGAGCATCCGCAGCCGGGAAAGGGGCTCGTGTGGCCGTTTCGCGAGCTCGGACAGCACCGTCCGCAGGTGCCCGGCGAACCCGGCGATCGTGTCGGCGTCGAACAGCTCGGGGTCGTAGCCGAAGAGGAACTCCAGGCGCTCCTCGCCGGGGTAGGCGACGATGCTGAGCGGGTAGTTGGTCGTCTCGACTCCGCGCAGGTCGCGCAGTCCGAGTTCCGCGGTGACCGGGTAGTTCTCGAAGACGAGCAGGCTGTCGAACTCCCCGCCCCAGCTCTGCAGGCGCGCCAGGGACAGGTGGTCGAACCGCCGCGCCTCGGCCTCGGCGTCCTGGAGGCCGCGCAGCCAGTCCACCGCCGTGGCCCGCTCGTCGACGTCGGCGACCACCGGCAGGGTGGTGATGAACATGCCGGTGATTTCGCCGGCCCCGGGCAGTTCCGCGGGCCGCCCGGCGACCGTGGTGCCGAAACAGACCTCCGGCCGGCCGGTGTGCCGGGCCAGCAGCACCGCCCAGGCGCCCTGGACGAGCGTGTTGAGGGTGAGGCCGTGGCGCTGCGCGGCGGCACGCAACGGCCCGGCGGGCAGCTCGATCCGCAGCGAGGCCGTCGATTCGACCGGGTGCCCGCCGGGAGCGCGGTCGGTGCGCAGCCGGGCCGGCTCGGGCCGGCCGGAAAGCCGTGCGCGCCAATAGGTTTCCGCGGCCGGGGTGTCCTGTTCGGACAGCCACCGGACGTGGTCGCGGAACGGGCGGCGGGTCGGCAGCGGGCGCCCGGCGTGCGCCGCCGCGACGTCGGAGAGCACCTGGAAGAGGCTCCAGCCGTCGAGCAGCAGGTGGTGGAACGTCCAGACCACGCGGACCTCGGTCGCCGAGACCCGCGCGAGCAGCAGCCGCATCAGCGGGAGCTCACCCAGGTCGAGGCCGGTGTCCCGGTCGGCCGCCAGCACGGCGTCGAGGTCGGCCGGTTCGGTCGTCCAGTCGCGGTATTCGATCGGCAGGGTGACCTGCCGGTGGACCACCTGCACGGGCTCGTCGAGGCCGTCCCAGACCACCCGGCTGCGCAGGACCGGGGTCCGGTCCACCACCCGCTGCCAGGCGCGGCCCAGCGCCGCGGGGTCGGGGACGTCGCTCATCACGAACGTCACCTGCTGGAGGTAGGCGTGCCGGCCGCCGCCGGTGAGCCGGTGGAAGAGCATGCCGGCCTGGGCCGGGGTGAGCGGGTAGAGGTCCTCGACGTCGCGGCCGTCGCAGGCGAGCCGGTCCACCGCGGCCTGGTCGAGGGCGGCGAGGGGGAAGTCCGACGGCGTGCGGCCGCCGGCGTCCGGCCCGGTGCAGTGCGCGACGATCCCGGCGAGGCCGTGCACGAGGTCGTCGGCGACGGTCCGGATCGTGGCTTCGTCGTGGAGCTGCCCGGAGTAGAACCAGGTGATCTCCAGGCGGCCGTCGGTGACCCGGGCGACGACGTCGACGGCGTGCGCGCGGACGTCATCCGGGTGCTGCTCGAGTTCCAGCTCCCGCTCGAGGCCCCGGTACAGCTCGCCCTCGGCCTCGAAGCGGCCGAGGTAGTTGAAGCTGAGCCGGGGCCTCACCGCGGGAGCGGTCCCGGTGAAGTGGCGCAGGACGCCGTAGGACAGGCCGCGGGCCGGGATCGCGCGCAGCTGCTCCTTGACGGACTTGAGCACGTCCCCGGCGCCGGTGTCGGGGACCTCGAGCGCGACCGGGAACATCGACGTGAACCAGCCGACCGTGCGGGACAGGTCGACGTCGTCGAACAGGTCTTCGCGGCCGTGGCCTTCGAGGTCGACGAGCACGCGGCCGGTGCCGGTCCAGCGGCGCAGAGCCCCGCCGAGGGCGGCCAGCAGCACGTCGTTCACCTGGGTGCGGTAGACACCCGGGACGTCCTGCAGCAGGGCCCGGGTCAGCTCGGCGTCGAGCCGGGTGGTGACCGTGCGGGTGCTCGCCACGGTGCCGGTGCCGTCGGTGTCCAGGGGGATCTGGGCGCCGTCGACCGCCTGCCAGTACGGGAGGTCGGCGGCGAAGTCGTGCTCGGCGAGCCGGTTCGCCCACTCCTGGAAGGACGTCGTGCGGGCGCTCGGCGCGCGTCCGTGGTAGGCGTGGTCGAGGTCCTCGAGGAGGATCCGCCACGAGACGCCGTCCACCACCAGGTGGTGCACGGCCAGGCGCAGGGTCGTGCCGGCCAGTTCCGCGCGCACCAGCGGGCCGTGTTCGACGTCGATTTCCGCGCCGAAGACGTCGGCCTCGGCGGGCTCGGCGTGGGCTTGCGTCCAGCCTCCGGCGGTTTTGCGGAAGCGCAGCCGCAGGGCGTCGTGGTGGGCGACGACCGCGTTCACCGCCGCGCGCAGGCGGTCCTCGTCGACGTCGTCGGCGAGGCGGACGCTGAGCTGCTGGACGAAGTGGGCCGGGTCGGCCGGGTCGGTGTCGAGGAACCAGTGCTGGATCGGGGTGACGGGCACCTCGCCGGTCGCCGCGGGCCGCTCGGCGGCGGGCTCGGCCACCCCGGCCGCCGCGGCGAGGGCGGCGATCGTCGGGTGTCGGAAGACGTCCTTGGTGGTGATCCGCAGGCCGGCCTTGGCCGCCTCGGACACGAGCCGGATGCTGAGGATCGAGTCGCCGCCGAGCTCGAAGAAGTTGTCCTCGACGCCGACTTCGGGCAGGCCGAGGGCGTCGGCCCAGATGGTCGCGAGGAGCCGTTCGGTGCCGGTGCGCGGCGCGACGCGGGTGGTGCCGCCGGTCCAGTCCGGGGCGGGCAGCGCGCGCCGGTCGAGCTTGCCGCTCGGGTTGAGCGGCAGCCGGTCGAGCGGCACGAACGCCGAGGGCACCAGGTGGGCGGGCAGCGAAGCGCCGAGGAAGTCCCGCAGGTCGGCGGGCGCTTCGGGCACGACGTAGGCAACCAGCCGCTGGTGCCCGCCGTCGGTGCGGGCGACGACGACCGCCTCGGCGACGTCCGGGTGCTTCCGCAGCGCGGCCTCGACTTCGCCGGGCTCGATCCGGAAGCCGCGGATCTTGACCTGGTCGTCGGCGCGGCCGAGGTACTCCAGTTCGCCGCGGGCGGTCCAGCGCACGACGTCGCCGGTCCGGTACATCCGGGCGCCGGGCGCGCCCGCGGGGTCGGCGACGAACCGGCTCGCCGTCAGCCCGGGCCGGCCGAGGTAGCCGCGGGCCACCCCGGCCCCGCCGAGGTGCAGTTCACCGGGGACACCGACGGGCACCGGCCGCATGCCGCGGTCCAGGACGTACGCGCGGATGCCGGCGATCGGGCGGCCGATCGGCGGCGTGCGGTCGGTGTCGTGGTACCAGGCGGTGGCGTACACAGTGGACTCGGTAGGCCCGTAGATGTTCGCGATCCGGCTGTCCGGCAACGCTTTCCGGATGTCGAGCAGTGCGTGCCGGGTCAACGCCTCGCCGGCCAGGACCACAGTGGACGGCCGCACCGTCACCGCGCCCTGGGCCAGCAGCTGCGCGAACGCCGAGGGCACGCCGCTGACCAGGCCGACCGGCCGGCCGTCCTGCTCACCCTCGCCGAGGGCCAGCACGTCCCGGACGATCTCGACGGTGGCGCCGGTCATCAGCGGCGCGAAGATCTCGAACACCGAGACGTCGAAGTTGAGCGACGTCGACGCGACCACGGTGGCCCCCGGCCGGAAGACGTCCGCGAAGTCCGTGCGCGCCCAGGCCATCAGGTTCGCGGCGCTGCGGTGGGCGACGACGACGCCCTTGGGGCGGCCGGTCGAGCCGGACGTGTGGATCACGTAGGCGGGGTGGTCGGGGTTCGTGGCGCGGTCTCGCTGGGCGGGAGCGCCCTCGAACAGGGCGGGATCGTCGAACGCGAGAGCCGGGACGGACCCGGGGCCGCGGCCGTCCGGGGTGAGCAGCAGCGCCGGGGCGGCGTCGTCGAGGATCAGTTCCTGGCGGTCGGCCGGGTAGGCGGGATCGACCGGGAGGTAGGCGGCGCCGGACTTGAGCACCCCGAGCAGCGCCACCAGGATCCGTTCCGTGCGCGGCAGGGAGACGGCGACGAACCGTTCGGGTCCGGCTCCGCGTTCGGCCAGGACCCGGGCCAGCCGGTCGGCTTGGTCGTCAAGCTCGGCGTAGGTGAGCGAGCGGCCCTCGCAGACGACCGCGACCGCGTCCGGCGTGCGGGCCGCCTGGGCCTCGAACAGCTGCGGCAGCGTGGCTTCCGGCGCGTCCAGGACCGGCCCGCGCGAGAGACCGGCCAGGTGGGCCAGCTCGGCGCCGTCCAGGATCGGCAGCTCGGCCACCGGCCGGTGCGGCTCGGCGACCACCGCTTCGGCCAGCACCCGCAGGTGCCCGGCGAAGCGGTCGATGGTGGCGGCGTCGAAGAGCGCGGTGTCGTACTCGATCGCGACACTGCGGGCCTGCGGCTGGAATTCCAGCACGAGGTCGAACCGGGCCCGGGGGCGGGGCAGATCGTGCTCGCCCAGGCGGAGGGCGCCCGCCTCCCGGGGCCGGACGAGGTCCTGCTGCAACACCAGCAGGACCTGCACCAGCGGGGTCCGGCTCGGGTCACGGGCCGGCCGCAGGTCGTCGACGACCTGGTCGAAGGGCACTTCCGCGGCGGCGAAGGCCGCCAGGGTCGTTTCCTTGACCCGGCCGAGAAAACGGTCGAACGGTTCCGCCGCGTCGACCGCGGACCGCAGGACGAGGGTGTTGACGAAGAACCCGGCGAGCCGTTCGAGCTGGTCGTGGTCGCGGCCGGAGACCGCGGTGCCGACGGCGACGTCGTCCTGCCCGGTGTAGCGGGCCAGCAGCACCTGGACGAGCGCGGTCAGCGTGGTGAACAGCGTCGCGCCGGTGTCGTGGCCCAGTGCCGTGAGGTTTTCGGCGAGCTCCGCCGGCAGCTCGTACCGGCGGATCGCGCCCTCGGTGGCCCGGACGGGCGGGCGCGGCCGGTCGGTGGGCAGGTCGAGGGGTTCGAGGCCGGCGAGCTGCGTGCGCCAATACGTGAGCTGCCGGTCCCGGAGGCCGGCCAGCCGGTCGTGGTGCCAGCGGGCGTAGTCGCGGTAGCCGAGGTCGAGCGGGGCGGGCTTCTCCCCCGCGTAGAGCGCGGCGAACTCGTCCACGAGCAGGCCGACCGACCAGCCGTCGGTGATGATGTGGTGCTGGCACAGCAGGAGCAGGTGGTCGTCCGGGCCCCGGCGGATCAGCGTGGCCCGGGTGAGCGGCCCGGTCGTCAGGTCGAAGGGGCGGTCCAGTTCGGCCGCGAGCTGCGCGTCGAGGTCCGCTTCGGCAGCGGTTTCCCGCAAGGGGATGGTGCCCTCGTCGGCGACGACCTGGACGCCCTCGCCGTCGACGGTCCGGAACGTCGTCCGCAGCGACTCGTGCCGTGCGGCCAGCCCGTCGAGGGCGGCGCGCAGGGCGTCGCGGTCCAGCGGGCCGGTGAGGGTGAGGCCGACGCCGGCGTTGTATTCGGTGCTTCCGGGGTTCTGCTGGTCGAGCACCCAGAGGCGGCGCTGGACCGGCGAGAGCGGGACCACGGCGTCGTGGGGCGCGGGCTCGATCCGGCCGGCCGGGGCACCGTCGTCGGGCAGCAGCTCGGCGAGCTTCGCGATGGTGCGAGCGTCGAACACCACGCGCGGGGACAGGTCGGCGCCGAAGCGGGCGCGGATCCGGGCGAGCGCGCGGGCGCCGAGGATGGAGTCGCCGCCGAGCTCGAAGAAGTCCGCGTCGACGCCGACGTCCGGGACGCCCAGGACGTCGGCCCAGATTTCGGCGAGCGCGTGCTCGGCCGGGGTCCGGGGCGCGGTGTGCGTGGCGCGGACCTGGGCGGACCAGTCGGGTTCGGGCAGGGCGTCACGGTCGAGCTTGCCGTGGTGGGTCAGCGGCATCGCGTCCAGGCGGACGAAGGCGGCGGGGACCATGTACGGCGGCAGCCGGTCGGCCGCGGCGGCGCGCAGGTCGGCAGGATCGGCGTCCCCGGCGACGTAGGCGACCAGGCGTTTGACGCCGGGCTGGTCCTCGCGGGCGACGACGACCGCCTCGCGGACGTTCTCCTGCCCGAGCAGCAGTGCTTCGATTTCGCCCGGCTCGATCCGGAAGCCGCGGATCTTCACCTGGTGGTCGGCCCGCCCGACGAACTCCAGCTCACCGGTTTCCGTGTGGCGGACGACGTCCCCGGTCCGGTACATCCGCGCGCCGGGTGCGCCGAAGGGGTCGGCGACGAACCGGCTCGCGGTCAGGCCCGGCCGGTCGAGGTAGCCGCGGGCCAGGCCGGGGCCGGTGACGTAGAGCTCGCCGGTGTCGGCGGGGCGCAGCGCGTCGTCGAGGACGTACGCGGTGGCGTCCGGCAGCGGGTGGCCGATCGGGGGCGTGCCGCCGGGGACCAGCGGGTCGCTCCAGGTGGCGACGACGGTGAATTCGGTGGGGCCGTAGGAGTTGATCATCCGGCGCCCGGGCGCCCAGGTCCGGACCAGTTCGGGCGGGCAGGCGTCACCGCCGACGATCACCGTGCGGAAGTCCGGCAGCGGGTGGCCGGCCGGCAGCGTGGCCAGCGCGACCGGCGGGATGAGCGCGTGGGTGACCCGGTGCTCGGCCAGGACGTCCGCGAGCCGCTCGCCCAGCAGCGGGCCGGGCGGCGGCACGACGAGCGCGGCCCCGTGCGGCAGCGCCATGCCGAGTTCGAGGACGGAGGCGTCGAAGCTCGGCGAGGAGAACTCGAGCACCCGGTCACCGGGCCGCACGTCGTACTGCTCCCGCATGGCGGCGCAGAAGCCGGCCAGGCCGCGGTGGGTGACCAGGACGCCCTTGGGGACGCCGGTCGAGCCGGACGTGTAGATGAGGTAGGCCGGGTGGTCGAGGTGCGGCGGCTCGGTCTTTGTCTCGCCGGCTGTTTCGCTGTCGGTCTCGCTGTCGGTTCCGTCGAGGTCGAGGGTGGCTGCCGCGTGCCCGCGGCCCACGACGAGCACGGGCTGCGCGTCGGAGAGCACGAAGGCGATGCGCTCGGCGGGCTGGTCGGGGTCGACGGGCAGGAAGGCGGCCCCCGCCTTGGCGACCGCCAGCTCGGCGACGACCAGGTCGGCTGACCGGGGCAGCAGCAGCGCGACGACCTTTTCGGGGCCGGCGCCACGTCGCACCAGCACGCGCGCCAGCCGGTTCGCCCGCGCGTCGACGGTCGCGTAGGTCAAGGTGCCATCGGCGCCGGTCAGGGCCGGTGCATCGGGGGTGCGGGCGGCTTGCGCCTGGAACAGCCCGGCGAGGGTACGCGCGGGCACCGATCTGTCGTCGTCAACGGCAGGAACCGAGACGTCGTATCGCGGCATTGCGGAAACCTTTCGAGCACGGATGAGGTCAGCGCAGGGCCGTCCAGGCGCTGGCGGAAGACAGGCAGAAGGGGCCCGCGACCAGGGAAATCGGCAAAAGACTTCCGTCCGGGCAACCGGGTATTTGCCACTCGTTCAACAAATCGGCCCGGCGTGCCACACACCGGGCGAACCCGCAGGAACGAGCGCGAGACACATTGATCCTTTCCAGCGTGACAGCCGCGCGGCAACCCCCGGAAACAGTTCCGATTTCGACGGCACCTCCGCCGTGCCGATTAGGCACCGGCGACCGCCGAACGCGCGCGACAACCAGCGTTCTTGGTGCAGCAGGTCGGTCACCCGGCAGTCGAGTACCCCCAAGACCAGCCGGATTGGCATCACGCTACCCAGTGAACGCGTAGCTCGTACCGCCGAACGGAGCATTGGCGAAAATGTCCAGAAATCGCGGAGCTTTCCCCGGACAGCGAGTAGTACAGCGACAGTTTTTGTTCACTCTTCTGCCGGAAAATGTTACCTCGATTGGGAGGTTTGACTTTACAGCAGAGCGCTCACCAGCGAAGACACCGCGTCACTCGGGTGACGAAGCCGGGTGACGCCGGAAGTATGCCGGTTTCGGGAGTTGTGGTTCAGCTTACGGGACGTCACCCGATTGGCGGGTAACACGGAAGAGAGAGCCGCATCGGCGAAATGATCGATCGAAGAAGGGGCGGCGGAGGGCGGGACGCAGATCCTTGGCGGGTCCCGCCCAGTGGGCCGAGTTGACGCGGGAATGCCGGGGTAGCGGATTGAGCGGAGGGTGAACGGCGTTCACCCTGCCGGGGAGGCGGCGGGGGTTGGTCGAGGCGGGCTGCCGGCGGTGATGGCGGCGAGCGGCACCGCGGGTTTGCGGCACCGCGGGCTTGCGGCTTGGCGGGCCTGCGGGCTCGCGGACTCACGGCTTCGCAGGCCTCCGGGCTCGCGGCTTCGACCAAGCCCGGCGGCGCGGAGCTCCCCACTGCGGCAGGCGACCCAATGGGCGTGGGACTGCCCGCCGCTCGCGGCGACCCCGCGCCCACCGGCCGGGCCACCGCCACCCAGCACCGGCGCAGCCGGTACCGGCGGGCCCGCCACAGTCAGGGCCCGCGCCTCGCCCCGCACTCGCCGACCGCGCCACAGCCAGCGCAGCGCACCCCATCACCCCAACAGCCGGCCCATCGCGCCAGCCGACCCCCGCCACGGCCGGCGCCCACCGGCGCCAGACCTCGTACCCGGCCAGCCCCGCGCACCCTGCACCGAACCGCAAGCGGCGTCCTGCGCCGCCCGCCACCCCGCATGCAGCCAAGCCGCCCCCGCCACCCAACGCCCGCCGATCCCCGCCCCGAGCAGCGTTCCCCGGCCGATCCCCGCCCAGCCGCCGACCTCGCCCCTGCCACCCAACCGCGGCGAGCGCCCCGCACCCACCCCGACCCACATTCCCACCCACGCCACCCACCCGAGCCGCATTCCCGGCCGATCCCCGCCCCCCGGGCCGCAGACCCCCGGCAACACCCGCCCACCCGCCCCCTTTGATCCACAACCACCGGAATTGCGCCCGGCACGGTCACGCCATCCCCCACCGAAGCCCCACCCGGAACCACTTCACCCCCGACCCGGAAACCGCCGGACGACCCACCCCTCCACCGTCCGGAAAGGACGTCCACAATAGACCCCTCCCGGGCCATACCGGGCGAACTCAGCCTCTTCGCCCGCCGCGACCCCGCCCACCCCCGCCCACCGAAGTCGTTCTTCACCCATTGAGGCGACACCCACCCCATTCCCACCCCCGGCTCCTTGGCGCTTCGCTCCGGGCAATTACGCCGAACGGACCCGCCCCCGTTTTACCCGCGAGTTGAATTCCCTTTCGCGCCGGTTGTGGATACACTTCCCCGGGAACGCGGGCGCTTTTCGCTGTTCGCGTTCTCGAGCGCACATCCACCGGAGGAGCACCCAAGTGGCCCAGAAAGTCTCCGTCGAGATCCTCGACGACATCGACGGCAGCGCCGCCGCCCAGACCGTCCAGTTCAGCCTTGATGGCGTCACCTTCGAAATCGACCTTTCCGACCGGAACGCGGCCGCCTTGCGTGACGAACTGGCCCGCTACATCGGCGCCGGACGGCGGGTCGGCGGGCGGAAGGTGCGCGTCGCCACCGGGCAGTCGACCACCGCCTCCGATCGTGAGCGCAACCAGCGGATCCGGGCCTGGGCGAACGCGAACGGCTTCGACGTCTCCGAGCGCGGGCGGCTCTCCTCCGAAGTCGTCGCCGCCTTCGAACGGGTGCACGGGGACGACGCGGAATCGCCCGTTCCGTCGCCGCGCAAGCGCGCTCCGCGCAGGAAAGCCGCCGCCTGACTCCCGAAAACGGGAAGAAACATTTCCCGGCCCTCTCGCCGGCGCGCGCCGGAATAACCGGCCGCGCCGTGGTAATGCCTGATCGGCCCTTGTGGTCCAGACCCGCCCGCCCTACGGTCGGCGAGGTCCGGGCCGTCACGGGGAGGAGCCGAAAAGGTGCTGGGAACCGTTCTGGCGAGCGCACTTCTGCTGACCGGCGCCGCTCCGGCCGTCGCCGACGCCGGCTGGACACCGGTGCCGATCGTCTGGTCGGCGTGCCCCGATGACCCGGACAGCCCCACACCGCCGGACGGCGAGTGCGGCACGGTCCGGGTGCCGCTGGACTGGAACTCCCCGCACGGACCGTCGATCGACCTCGCCGTGGCCCGGCACCGGGCCACGGATTCCGCACACCGCCTCGGGGTGCTGCTGGCGGATTTCGGCGGCCCCGGCTCGTCGAACACGGAACTCGCCGTGACGCCGGCCGTGTTCAGCCCGGAGATCCGGGCCCGGTTCGACGTCGTGGGCTTCGACGTGCGCGGCACCGGCCGCAGCCACTTCATCGAGTGCGAGAACACGGGCGCGCCGCGCAGCGACGAGCCGGCCGGGCCGGCCGAGTTCGCCGCGCTGCGGACCTACAGCGAGAACCGAGTCTCTGCCTGCCGCGCCCGCAACCTCCCCGTCTTCGACCACGCCGACACCGGCCTCAACGCCCAGGACATGGACGCGGTCCGCCGCGCGCTGGGCGAAGCGCGGCTCAGCTTCTTCGGCATCTCCTACGGCACGCTGCTCGGCCAGCAGTACGCCGAAAAGCACGGGGACCGGGTTCGGGCGCTGGTGCTCGACAGCACCATCGACCACAGCGCCGGCCTCACGCGGTTCCTCGGCGACCGGGCCGCCGCCGCGGACGACGCGTTCCGCCAGTTCGCCGCGTGGTGCGACCGGACGACGACCTGCGCCCTGCACGGCCAGGACGTCTTCGCCGTCTGGGAGAAAGCCCTCTCGGTGACCGCCGCGGAGCCGCTGGCGCAGAACGAGCTGCGCGACCGGGTGCTGAAGGACATGTACCGCCCCGACTACGCCGACCTGGGCGAGGTGATCGCCGAAGCCGCGGCCGGCCATCCGCCGATGACGGCCCAGTTCTCCTTCAACTACGACTCCATCCGGCTCGCCGTCATCTGCCAGGACTTCGACCTCCGGATCCGCAGTTTCGCGCAGTACTCGGTGCTGCACGCCGAAGAGCTGCGCCGCGGGCCGATCATGCGCGGCAGCACGTTGAGCCACAGCGAAGCGATGGCGTGCCTGGGCGTCCCGGGCCCGCCGTCGAACCCGCCGCACCGGCTGAGCATCCCGCGCGCGCCGCAGGTCCTCCTGTTGAACTCCCTGCACGACCCGGCGACGCCATACGCCTGGGCCCTCGCCATCCACCGCCAAGCCCCGGCGAACACCACGTTGGTGACGTACGAAGGCGCGGCCCACGGGGTCTTCGACAAGAACACCTGCACCCGGTCCGCCGTGGCACGCTACCTGCTGGCGCTGGAAGTGCCGGACCGCGACATCAGCTGCCCGGCCTGACCCCTACCCCACAGGAGGCGTCGCCGGGCCGGTCACCAGCGGTAGTTACGGCGCAAAGCCCGCTTCACCACTTTCCCGGTCGCATTGCGCGGCAGCTCCTCCACGAACACGACGTCCCGCGGCACCGCGAACCGCGCCAGGCGCTCCCGCACATGCGATCGCACCGTGTCCGCGTCCAGCTGGGCGCCCGGGACCAGGACCAGGTAAGCCGCCAGGCGCTGGCCGTACTTGGCGTCGCGGACTCCGACCACCGCCGCCTCGCGGACCTCCGGGAGGCTCAGCAGCACTTCCTCCACCGGAGCCGGGGCCACGTTCTCGCCGCCCGAGACGATCATCTCGTCTTCGCGGCCCTGGACGAACAGCAGGCCGTTCGCGTCCACGTACCCGCGGTCGCCCGTGTCCATCAGGCCGTCGCGGACGTCCAGCTGCTCTCCGTCGGTGTACCCGTCGAACAGCAGGCGGTTGCCCACGTACAGCCGGCCCGTCGCGCCCGGTGGGACCGGGGTGCCCGCGCGGTCCAGGACGCGGATCGCCGTGCCGATCGGCGGGCGGCCCGCCGTTCCACGGGCCGCGCGAAGGTCTCCCGGGCCGGCGATCGCCGCCCACGACACCTCCGTCGAGCCGTACAGGTTGTAGAGGATGTCGCCGAAGGCGTCCATGAACTCCTCGCCCAGCCGGCCCGGCAGGCCCGCGCCGGAGCTGGCGACCACGCGCAGCGACGACAGGTCGTAGCGGGCCCGGATCTTCTCCGGCAGGTCCAGCAGCCGCCGCAGCATCGTCGGCACCGCGAACAACGCCGTGCAGCGCTGCTTTTCGATCATCGACAGCGTCGCTTCGGGGTCGAACCGCCGGGGCAGCACCAGCCCGGCCCGCAGTGCCATGGCGAGCTGGAGCGCGGCCAGGCCCCAGGTGTGGAACAGCGGCGCGGCGACCAGGATCGGTTCCCCGGCCCGCAGCGGGATCTCCGAGAGCACCGCGGCGGCGTCCGCGACGTTGTTCGGCGTCGGGCGGCGGGCGCCCTTCGGCGGGCCGGACGTGCCCGAGGTGAGCACGACGAGCCGGCCGGGCTTGGCCGGCGGGGCGAGCCGGGTGGGCTCCTGCGCTTCGATCAGCCCTTCGATCGTCGGGCCGTGCCACCCGTTGCCGGGCGGCCAGGTCCACAGCTGCGGGATGTCGGACGGCAGCTGCCCGCGCAGGGCCGCGAACTCGGCGTCGGCGAGCACGAGCTGGGAGCCGTGCCGCAGGGCGAACTCCGCCGCCTGGCCCAGGGCCAGCCCGGTGTTCATCAGGGCCACGTCCGCGCCGAGCTTGCTGCAGGCGATCATCGCCTCGACCATCGCGTTGTGGTTGCGGCACATCAGGAGGACGCGCGATCCCTCGGTGATGTCGTAGCGCTTCAGCACCGCCGCCAGCCGGGTGGTGCGGTCGTCGAGCTCGCCGAAGGTCCGCTCGGAACGCTCGTCGCACAGCGCGAGGGACTCCGGCGCGCGGCGGGCCACCGCCTCGTAGCCGCCGGCCAGGGTCGAGCCCCAGCGGCCCACCGCCCGCAGCTGCCGCAGCGTCCCGGCGGGCTGGGCCGGGGTGAGCACGCCGGCCTTGACGAGGATCCGGGCGAACTCGCGCTTCGTCGGGCGGGACGGCAGCGGATCGGCCGCGGGGACGCCGCCGAGGTGGTCGCCGATCGCCGCGACCGCGTCCAGGATCCGCTGCCGGATCCGCGGGACCGCCGGCGACCGGCCGTCGAGCAGCGTGAGCAGGAGGGTGATCGCGCAGCCTTCGGGCACCGGGCGCAGCACGACGGACATCCGGTGCCGCCGGCCGGACCAGGCCAGGTGCTCGTTCCGGCGGTGGACGAAGATTTCGGCCTCGCCCTCGCCGCCGGCGCGGTACCGGTAGCGGGCGCCCCGGCCGGTCGCCTCGGAAACCGGTTCGCACGCGGTGATCCCCCGGACGAACCGCGGGTACAGGTGCGGGCTGCCCACGATCGTCCACACCGCCGCGGGCGGGTGCGGCAGGGTGACGGTGATCTCGAGGAGTTCGGGCTCCATCAGAACACGGCGGGAGGCGCCGGCACGGTGGTCATGACTCGGCTTTCTCCCTTTTGTCGATCCGGGGGTTCGGCCTTTCGGCCGCTCTGCCGAGCATCCGTTTGCGCCGGCCGTCGTGTCAACACGCGGTCGCACGATTCGATGTATTCAATCGTGTGGAGCGCGCGAAAACCAGCGAACCGCGGAGTGCTTCACAGCTTTCTCACGCCGCGGCGGATCACCACGGCGGCGGGGCGGTGCTGCCCCGGACCACCAGGGACACCGGAACCCGTTCGAGCGTCGCCGACCGGACTTCGCCGAGCAACGTCCGCACCACCCGGTCGCCGAGTTCGGCGAACGACTGCCGGACCGTGGTCAGCGGCGGCCAGAAACTGGCCGCCTCGGCCATGTCGTCGAACCCGACGACACTGACTTCGCCGGGCACCGAGCGACCGGATTCGTGCAGCGCCCGCAACAGGCCCAGCGCCATCTGGTCGTTGGCCGCGAAGACGGCGGTGACCGCCGGGTCGCGGGCCAGCACCCGGCCGAGCGTGTAGCCGGACTCGGCCGTCCAGTCCCCGACCACCGGCACCGGAACCGTGCGGTCGAATCGCGTCAGCGTCCGCCGCCACGCGCGTTCCCGGTGTTCGGCCGCGAACGAATCCGTCGGGCCCGCGATGTGCTACACGGTTTCGTGGCCGAGGGTGAGCAGGTGCTCGGTCGCCAGCACCGCGCCCTGCGCCTGATCGGTGTCCACGGTCGGATATCCGGCGCGCGCGTTGGAATCGACGACCACCACCGGGATGTCCTCCGGGAAAACGATTCCCGGCCAATCCAGGGCGTATTCCTCGACCAGCACGACCAGCCCGTCGACGGCGTGGTTCCGCAGCTCCCGGAAGGCGTCGGTGACCGCGTCGCGGCTCGGTTTGCCCAGCGGCATCAGCTTGATCGCGTACCCTTCGGCCGCGGCCGACCGCGCGACGGCGTCGAGCGTGCGGCTGTTGCCGAGCGTGGCCAGTGTCGAGGTGAGCACGCCGATCGAGCGCGCCGGGTCCGGCAGCACGACGGCCGCACCGCCGCAGAGGTCCCGTCCGGTCCGTTCCCGCACGCCGCCCACCCCTCATCGGTCGCCCACACGACGACTGCCGTCGCTTCGAGGTCACCACAGCGACGGGCGATGTTCACCTTGACGTGAGCAACACCGCTGTTCGCGACGCTCGTCAGCCACTCGCCATCCGCCGCGAGAAGCGGCTCCGACCTGGGCACCTGTGCCGCCGGAGGCCCCGGCGGCCGACGGCCGTCCCGGGCGGCTCGTGAACAAGATCACTAAGCGACCGCTCAGTAACAGGCTAACACCGGGGCGAGGACCGGCCGCGAGCGGTGGTGTGGCGGGGTGACCAATCAGCGCGTTCGACGGATTCGACGGCGACCTCTCCCCGCTGGGCCACGGCTTCCCGTTCACGCGGCCGTGCTCGCCGGCCGTGGCTAGGCTGGGCGAGCCTGACCGAACGAAGGAGTTCCGCCTCGCGAAAGGTCCCCGCCATGTCGCAGCAGGTGCAGCACGACACTTCGGCCGACGGTGGGGTGAACCGGCGCCGGGTGCTCGCCGGCCTCGCCGGTTCCGTCGCCTCCGCCTCCGTCGCCTCCTCCGGACTGCTCGCCCCCGCGGCCGAAGGGCAGACCGCGCGCCCCGAGCGGAATCCGCGGGTCGAAGCGCTGCTCAAGCAGATGACGCTCGCCGAGAAGATCGGCCAGCTCCAGCTCGTCGGCGACGAAACCACCGCCCGCGCCGCTCTCGCCGGTGGCCGGCTCGGCGGCGTCTTCTCCGTCGTCGGGGCCGCGAAACTCAATGCCCTGCAACGCATCGCCGTCGAACAGACGCGTCTGAAGATCCCGCTCGTCTTCGGCCTCGACGTCATCCACGGGTACACCACCAACTTCCCGATCCCGCTCGCCCAGGGCGCGAGCTTCGACCCGGCCGTCGCCGGCACCGACGCCGCCGTCTCGGCCAAGGAAGCCCGCAGCAGCGGCATCCACTGGACCTACGCGCCGATGATGGACGTCACCCACGAGCCGCGGTGGGGGCGGATCGCCGAGGGGTACGGCGAAGATCCCTACCTGGCCACGCAGTGCGCCGTCGCCAAGGTCCGCGGCTACCAGGGCAGCGACTACTCCGCGCCGGACCGGGTGGCCGCCTGCGCCAAACACTTCGTCGCCTACGGCGGCGCCGAAGGCGGGCGGGACTACAACACCGTCGACGTCTCGCTGCAGCGGCTGCACAACCTCTACCTGCCGCCGTTCAAAGCCAGCGTCGAAGCGGGCGTCGCCACTGTCATGGCGAGCTTCAACACCATCAGCGGCGTCCCCGCGCACGGCAACGGCTACGTCCTGCACGACGTCCTCAAGGGCGCCTACGGCTTCCGCGGCTTCGTCGTCAGCGACTACACCGGCGTCGAGGAACTCATCCTGCACGGCCTGGCCGGCGACGGCGCGGACGCGGCGGCGGCCGCCCTGCCCGCCGGTGTCGACATGGAGATGGTCAGCACCAACTACGCCCGCTTCGCCGAACGGCTGCTGGCCGAGCGCCGGATCACCCGCGACCAGCTCGACGACGCCGTCCGCCGGATCCTGCTCGTCAAGGTCCGGCTCGGCCTGTTCGAACGCCCGTACGTCGACGAAGCCACCGAGGTGAAAGCGCCTTCTCCGGCCGCGCTGGCCGCGTCGCGGCAGGCCGCCGGGCGGTGCATGGTGCTGCTCAAGAACGACGGGCCGGTGCTGCCGCTGGCGAAGTCCGTCGGCTCGGTCGCCGTCGTCGGGCCGCTCGGCGCGGCGACCTACGACCTCAACGGGACCTGGGCGGGCCTCGGCACCGGCGCCTCGACGACGCCGCCGGTGACCGTCGTCGACGGGATCAAGGCCGCGGCCCCCGGCGCCACCGTGACCTACAGCCCCGGCTGCACGGTCGACGGGACCGACACCGGCGGCTTCGCCGCCGCTCAGCAGGCGGCGCGCGCCGCCGACGTGACGGTCGTGGTGGTCGGCGAAACCGCCGCGATGAGCGGCGAAGCGGCGGCTCGCAGCAGCATCGACCTCCCCGGCGTGCAGCAGCAGCTGGTGGCCGCGATCAAGGAGACCGGGAAGCCGTTCGTGGTCGTGCTCGTCAACGGCCGCCCGCTGACGATCCCGTACCTGCACGACAACGCCCCCGCCATCCTCGAGGCGTGGGCCCCCGGTGTGCAGGGCGGCCACGCGATCGCGGACGTCCTCTTCGGCGTGGTGAACCCGGGCGGCAAGCTGCCGGTGAGCTTCCCGCGCGCGGTGGGCCAGGTCCCGATCCACTACAACCACGAGAGCACCGGGCGCCCCGCCGACCCGGCCAACAAATACACGTCGAAGTACCTGGACCTGGCGAGCGGACCGCTCTACGAGTTCGGCCACGGCCTGTCCTACACGACGTTCCGCGTCGACACCCTGCGGCTTTCGGGCACCCGCCTGCCGGCCCGCGGCGGCCGGATCGAGGTGAGCGCCACCGTCACCAACACCGGCGGCCGCGCCGGCGACGAGGTCGTCCAGCTCTACCTGCGCGACCCGGTCGCGAGCATCGTCCAGCCGGTCCGGCGGCTGCGCGGCTTCCGCCGGGTGACCCTGGCCGCGGGCGCGTCGACGACGGTGTCGTTCACCCTCACCCCGGACGACGTCGGGTTCTACGACAACACCGCCCGCTTCCGCGTCGAGCCGGGGAAGATCGAGGTCTACGTCGGCACCAGCTCGGCGGCCACGCTGTCGGGGAGCTTCACCGTGGTCTGACCCGCTCAGCCGGCCGGTGCGGGGACGGCCGGGAGGTGCAGCCACGCGCGCGTCGTGGTTTCCTTCACGGCGGCGAACACCGAGGTGTAGCTCCCGGGATCGCCGAGCTGGATGTGGCGGATGACCTCTTCGTAGAACCAGTTCGACGTGATGACCGCGATGTCTCCGTCCGAGGCCGACAGGGCGTCCTTGACCGCCCGGGAATCGAGGAGCCGGAACGCGTGGATGATCGCCGAGCCGGTGAAACCGTAGGCGTCGCGGGTTATTTCGCCCGCGTGCAGCGCCATCCGCAGCCGGATCCGCTCCTCGGCCGCGTGGGCGTCGTTGTGCGCGAGCAGGTTCTTCGCGAGTTCCTGCGGCACCCGTTCCCCGAAGACGGCCTTCGGATACGCTCCCGGGGCCAGCAGGAGCACGCCGTCGCCGAGGTCGCTCCGGTGGCAGCCCTGCCACCGGACGCCGGAGGCGGCCAGGGCCTCCTCGACCGCTCGGTACAGCCCGGACCGGACGACGACCCGGTGGAGATTGGTCCGTTCCGGAGCGTTGAAGCGTTCCACGTCGACGGCGAGGATCGTGTAGTGCATGGCGTCCGCGATGGGCTTGATCCTTCGCTCGGTGGTCGGCTGGGGGGCCGGGGTCTTCCGGTAGGGCATCTGTTCTCCAGGTGGGGCGTGGGTGTGGCCGATCAAGATCCCGGCAGCCCGGCCATGAGCACGGTCGTGACGTTGAACGGCGTGGACAGCATCTTCTGGCTCAGCATCAGATCGGCGACGCGCTGGAGGTCGCCGAGATCCACGTAGGCGGGGTAGCTGCCGACGCGGACCTCACGGGCGGTGCCGGCGTCGATGCCCAGGTACTGCTGGAACACCTGCTCGCGGACATCGCGGTTCTGCACGTCGCCGACGCCACGGGCGAGCGCCCGCTGAAAGGCGCCGATCACCTCCGGCCGGCTCGCGGCGAAACTCGCCGGAGCGACCCAGCCGGACATCGGGATCTCGAAGTTCAGGTCGAGCCCGAGATCGAGCAACTGGACCGCGCCGGCTTCGGCGGCCCTCGTCACGAACGGTTCGGCGACGACGGCGCCGTCGAGCTCGCCGCGCTGCATCGCCGGCACCATCGCCCGCATGTCCATGGTCTTCCAGTCGATGCCGGCGGGATCGCCGCCGGCCTGCCGGATCTCCGAGATCGCGAGCAGGTCCGAGATCGATCCCCGGCTCGTGACCCCGATCCTCTTGTGCGCGGCCTGGTCGGGCCGGGTGAAGGACCGGTTCGGCGCACCGACGAGCATCAGGTGGCCGGGTTTGGCGACGTAGGCCGGGGCGATGACCTTCAGGTCCGCCGCGTGGGTGGCCTGGGCCATGAACATCCCCGGGTAGCTGCTGAAAGCGATGTCGAGCCGGCCCGTCCGGAGCCCGCGAACCGCCTCGGGACCGCTGGCCACGGTGGTGACCTGGACGTCCAGGCCGGCCGACCGGAAGTACCCCTGGTCGACGGATCGGTAGAAGGCGGCGACGTCGACGAGGGGCAGGACGCCCACGTGGACCGTGATCGGTGGCGGCGCCGCCGGTTGCCCGGACCCGCGGCTCCACGAGAAGCCGCCGACGACGGCCGACACGACCAGCACCACCGTCAAGACGACCGCGGCCGTCTGCCGGCGCTTGCCGGAGGCCCGGTTGCGGCCCGCGTCGAGGCCGTCCGGGCCGCGGCGTCCGGCTTTCCGGCGCGACCCCACCAGCCGCAGCGGCACCGCGACGGCGCCCGGGTGCGCGTCCGGGCCGGTGCCGCTGATGGCGAGCAGCTCCCGGCCACCGGGCCTGCGGCGACGCGCCGGGTGGCCGGACCCGGTACCACCCCGTTCCGACGGCGCGGAGCCCAGCGCCCGGCGAAGATCCGCCAGGCGCCGGTCGAGCTCGACGTCGTCGATCTCGCCGGCCGTTCGGCCGAACCATCCGAGAACCATGCTCCCCGCTCCTTCGCTCGTTCTGTCCATTGCGCTCAGTCGGCTCACGTGCTCTCAGCGGTGGGGCGTGCCGAGAGCCCGCCGGAGCCTTTCCCGGCCTTTCTTGTAACGGCGCTGCGTCATCCGCAGGCTGATTCCCAGGATCTGCGCCGTTTCCGGTAGGGAAAGTTCGTCCAGGCAGACCAGCGTCACGACTTCTTGCAGGTCGCCGGGCAGCGCGCGGAGTGCGTCGAGGGCGTCGATGATCTCGGCCCGCCGGTCCGCGAAATCCTCCTGCCGCAGGGATTGCACGGTGATCAGGCTCTCCGACGGCAGCAACACCTCCCGGCCGTCCGTCCGCGACTGGTCGATCACGAGATTGCGGGCGATCGTCAGCGCCAGCGGAACCAGGCTCGCCGCCTCGGCACCGGGGTTGCGGTCCAGGTGCTGCTGAAGCCGCAGGACGGTCTCGGCGACGATGTCGTCCGGATCCGCCCGGCGGGCGTGCGCGCAGGCATATCTCCTGATCTGTGGACCGACGAGTGCGAAAAGTTCGGTGAGGTACGGTCTCCCTTGATCGGCGGGCCGGGTTTCCCGATCACTGGTCACCCTCACTCGCTTTCGGCGAGCCGGCGACCAGTGGCCCGGAATCTCCCCGGACCGCAAGTACGCCCCCGGACCATGCGCTCCACGGGTGATTCCTGATCGATGGCGTCGACGCTCATGCTCAGGAAGACGAATCGATCACGCCACCGCGACAGATATCACCCGATCGGGTGGTATCGATTGAGTGACGGAAAAGTAATGCATTGACGCAACGTGGTCCTTCGAACTCCGCAGGAATGAGCGGATCCGGCCGCGGAATCGCCCGCGACTTCAGCCGCCGACACCGACCGCACGGGTTTGCAAGCGTTTGCGCCATTCCCGCCGCACGTACGGGAGGCCGTTGAGGTGGACCACCGGCACTGACCCGTCGCGCCACGCGGTGGCGCCGAGCACGATCCGGTCGGTGCCGGCGTGCGGGCCCCACGGCGGCGCGCCCGGGCCGTGGCGATCGGCGCTGCGCCACACCGCGCGCTGGTGCGGCACCAGCACGGTGCGATCGCGGTCGGCCGTCAGCTCCAGTTCGGCGCCGCCGGTCACCGTCAGCGTCGGCGCCCCGGTCCGGACGTACTCGCCGTGCACGGCTTCGGTTTCGACGGCGAGCCCGAAGGCGCCCCCGGCCGCGTCGGTGCGGCCGAGCCCGTCGAACAGCTCGCGCAGCAGCCGGTAACGCTCTTCGCGCAGCTCTTCGCCGCGGTTGTCCAGCCACACCACGCCGCGGCCGGCGGCGGGGTCGATGACGAGCTTGGCCCACATCCCGCCGAAGAACCCTTCGTGACCGATCTGGCGGATGCCTTGCACGGCAGGCGAAAGGGAGCAGCCGAGGCCGTAGCGCAGGTCGACGTCCAGCCGCGGGTCCGCGTGCGGCAGGTGCATCTGGGCGAGCTCGGGGCGGGCACGCAGGTGGTGCGCCCCGAGCCGGGCCAGGTCGAGCGCGGTGGAATAGCACAGCGACGACGGCTCGTGCTTGGCCCCGGCCTTGGCGCCGTGGTCGACGCGCAGCCCGTCGCCGCCCGGAAGGTGGTGCTGGGCCAGCGGGTAGGTCATCGCCACGGCCGGGTCGTGGGTGCTGCGCGCCATGCCGAGCGGCTCGAACACGTGCTGCCGGACGACTTCGGCGAAGGGCAGGCCGGTCACCTCCTGCGCGACCAGGCCGGCCAGGCTGACGCCCAGGTTGCTGAACCCGTAGAACTCCCCCGCCCGCGCCAGCACCGGCGTCCGCGCGAAGTCGTGGCGCACCGCGGCCGCGAGCCCGCCGGGGTCCCGGCTCAGCCCGTCGTGCAGCACGGCGTCCGGGAGCAGCCCGGACCGGTGGCTCAGCAGGTGGCGCAGCGTGGTGCCGTCGCTGCCGGTCCCGGTGCGGCGGCGCAGGCCGCCCAGGTAGCCGTCGACCGGCGCGTCGAGGTCGAGGACGCCGTCGGCGGCCAGCGACACGATCATGGTGGCGGTCACGAACTTCGCGACCGAGTAGACCCGGAACACCGTGTCCGGGGTCATCGCGTGCTGGGTCTCGGCGCTGGTCACGCCGTCGGCGACGGCGATCTCGGGCCCGGCGGCGGTGAAGGTGCACACGACGACCCCGGGAACGTCGTGCTTGCGGCGGAAACGCCGCAGCGCGCGGCGGACGACTTCGGTCACGGAACTACCCCTCAGTGCACGGCGAACAGGGAACCGCGCCCGCTTTTTGAGCGCCGAGAGCGAAAGTCAGCTGGTGGCGACCAGCGTGACCCCGAGGCCGACCAGCGCGGTGCCGGTCACCCGGTCGAGGGCCTTGCGCGGGCCACTGCGGCGCATCAGGCCGGACAACCGGGCGGTGAGCAGCACGAACAGCGCCCACCACAGGACGCCCAGCGCGATGTCGAGGGTGCCCAACACGAGCACCTGCGCGGCGGCCGGGCCCGCGGGGTCGAGGAACTGCGGCAGGACGCTGACGAAGAACAGCGCCGCCTTCGGGTTGAGGACGTTGGACAGGAAGGCCTGCCGGAACACCCGAGCCGGCCGGAGTTCGGTGTCCGGCTCCTCGGGCGGCGGTTCGGCTTCCTCGGTGCCGCGGCGGCGCCGCCACGACTGCCACAGCGCCTGGGCCCCGAGGAACACCAGGTAGGCGGCGCCGACGAGCTTCAGGACGGTGAACAGGACCGGGCTGTGCAGAAGAGCGGTGGACACCCCCAGCGCGGCAGCGGCCATGTGCACGCACAGGCCGCACTGCACCCCGGCCGCGGCGAGGAACCCGAAGCGCCGGGCCCGGGCGGCGGCGCGCAGGACGACCATCCAGTCCGGGCCGGGGACCACGTAGGCCACCATGACGACGCCGGCGAACGCCAGCAGCACCCCGATGCTCATGTCCCGCCCTCCCGCGGTACCGGATCCGACACGGTCCGTAATCGATTACCCACGTTCCCGGATCTCAATCGCGCGGTTCGGCGAGCGGGAACCGGTAGAGGACTTCGGGATCGTGCGCGCCGCCGAGGTCGGCGCTCTCGAACAGCGTCGACACCTCCGGGGTGCCGCCGTGGTGGCGCGCGAGCTTGCGGATCAGCATGATGACCGCCCGGTTGCCGGGGTTGACGGTGGTTTCGAACCAGCGGGCCCCGGCCCGCCGGGCCCGCCCGGCCACCTCGGTCATCATCGCGAACGCCAGCCCGGGCCGGGTCAGCGCGGGATCGACGGCCGACTGCCAGGCGAAGTAGGTGTCCGGATCCCGCGGCGGCCGGTAACCGGTGACGAACCCGGCCAGCCGGCCGTCGTGCCGGGCGACCACGGAGGTTTCGGCGAAGTCCCGGCACCAGACGAGGTAGGCGTAGAGAGAGTTGACATCGAGCGGCGGAGACCGCACGACGAGCTCGTGGATCGCGGCCGCATCGGCGATCGTGGGCGGGCGCAGCTCGAAGCCGGGCAGCGCCGGGGTGCGGAGGTCGGGCGTGGTGGACACGGGGGTCACCTTTCCGGTGGTAGGGGTTCGGGCAGACCGCGCGGGCGATGGTGGTTGGCTGTGGCGACCTTCGCCGACGGCCGCCGAGACGGAGCCCATCGCGCGCAGCGGTGGCGGTGGCGAACCGCGCGAGCGGCCGCCCAAGTGGGCCGCCAAGGCGGAGCCCATCGCGCGCGGCGGTGGCGGTGGCCAGCCGCGCCAACGGCCGCCGAGCCGGGCCGCCCAGACGGGGCCGTCGCGCGCGGCGGTGGCCAGCCACGCCCTAACGGCCGCCGAGGCGGGGCCATCGCGCGCGGCGGTGGCCAGCCACGCTCAACGGCCGCCGAGGCGGGGCTGTCGCGCGGCGGTGGCGAGCTTCGCCTACGGCCACCGAGGCAGGCCCTCGCGCGCGGGCGGCGGTCGTGACGAGTGCCAGCCACACCAACAGCCACCGAACCGGGCCGCCAACGCGCAGCCGTGGCGGTGGCCAGCCACGCTTAACGGCCGCCGAGGCGGGCCGTCATGCGCATGGCCAGTCCGGCGAGGGCGTGCTCGGCATTCCAGCGGACCGCCCGGTCCAGACCGGTCGCCAAGCCCTCTTCGTGCGGCGCGTCGAGCTCGCGCTTGAGCTGCGCCAGCACCGCGCCGGGCTGGGCTCGGACGCGGCCGGAGAACGCCGTCAGCTCGTCCGTTCCGCCGTTCACCAAGCCGATCCGCTCGGCGCGGGCGGCGCCGATCCGGCCGCCGCCGAGGAGCAGTTCGCGGACCAGGCCTTCGCCGAGCAGGCGGGGCAGGCGCTGGAGCCCTCCGAGGTCCGCGACCAGCCCCAGCTCGGCCTCCGGCAACGAGAACCAGGCGCGGGCCGAGGCGTACCGGACGTCGCACGCGCAGACCAGCTCCAAGGCCGCCCCGGTGCACTCGCCGTCGATGTCGGCGATCACCACGCGGCCGCTGCGGGCCAGCGCGGTGATCGTGTCCTGCAGGCGCCGGGCGTCGGCGGCGAGCACGTTGCCGCCGCGCCGGGCCGCCCGGCGCAGCCGGGTGACGTACCAGCGCAGGTCGAGGCCGCGGGAGAACACGCCGCCGTGGCCGCGCAGGACGAGGCTGCCCGGCCGGTCGGTGGCCTCGGCGAGCGCCACGACCTCGGCCAGCTCGGTCCAGAACGGGCCGCCGAGGACGTTGCCCGCGCCGGTCCCCCGGATCGTCACCCGCAGGTCGCCGCCCGGCGGCCAGGTGACGTCCAGGGTCTGCCACTCCCGCGAGGCCGGCGCCGCGAGCGCGACGCTCACCGGACGCCCGCCCGGTCGACGATCGCGGCGAGGTCGCCGACGCGTTCGAGCGTGTCGAGGTCCTCGTCCTCGACGACGCAGCCGAACCGTTCCTCCAGCTCCGAAAGCAGGTCGACCACCTGGGCCGAGTTCAGTCCGAGGTCGTCCTCGAGCCGGGACTCGGCGGTGATCCCGGCGGGCGGTGTCCCGTCGAGATGGCGGGCGAGCAGGTCCGCCACCTCGGTCACAGCTGTCGTCATGTCGTCCTCCTCGGGAGTCAGTCGCTCGCACCGGCGGCCACGAGCACGGCACCGGTGAGGGCTTGGGCGGCTTCGTGTTCGCGCTCGGCGAGTTCGGTGAACGCCGCGCGCACGAGCGTGGGCCGGGCTCGGCCGCGCCGGGCCGACGTCGCGGCGAAGCGCAACGTCCGCGGCAGCTTTTCCCAGCACTTCACGGCTTCTTCGAGCGCCGAGCGCCGCTGTTCGCTCGTGGTCCGGAACCCCAGGTGCCGGCCGAGACGCCGGTGGCTGCAGACGTGGTGCTGCGCCGCGGCCCAGCAGTCGTCGACGACGTCGGGGTCGCGGACCAGCGCGTCGCTGTCGGCCAGGTGCGTTCCCAAAGCGCCGAGGGCCTTGACGGTCCCGGTCACCCAGTGCGCGGGCAGCGGGTTCGGGTGCACCGGCCGGGACTTCCGGCGCAGCAGCAGGTGGCGGCAGCCCGCCGGGGCCGGGTTCTCGAAGCCGAACGCGAGGGTGTTGCGCAGGTGGTGCTTCGCCGGTTCCGGTCCGTCCCGGCGCGTCAGGCGGTCCAGGTCGGGCTCGCCGATCCAGCCGGTGAACGGCTCCTGGTGCTGCCCCGACGTCATCAAGCCGGTGAACCGGTCTTCGACGTGCCAGCGGCCGTCCTCGCAGCCGTCGACCAGCAGGAAGTGCGGGGCCGCGGTCCCCTCCCGCTGCGCCGCCCAGGGCAGCTGCGTGCTGTAGCCGACGACCAGGGCGCACCCGTAGTCCCGCAGCTCCCGGTGCAGGTCGGCGCGGAACCCGGCGAAGTCGTCGTGGCCGCGGTAGGTGAGCCGGGTGCCGTCGCCCATCCGGTCCAGCGGGCGGTCGTGGTGCGAGACCGCGACGAGCCCGTCCGGCCGGCGCAGGTCGACGGCCAGCCGCACGGACACGGCGATCGCGTCCGCCGCGCCCGGGGTGCCGTGGTGTTCCAGGTAGGCCGCCAGGTTGGCGGTGTAGCAGCTCAGGCCGTCGGTCATCGCCCCTCCGTTCGATCGGCGTAGGCGCAGCACAGGGCGAAAGCGCTGGCGCGGTCCCGCAGCTGCGTCCACGTGAGGTCACGCCAGCGGCCGGACGCGGCGGCCGCGGTGACGGGAATGCGCCAGGGCCGGCCCGCGATGCCCTGCCCGGTCGCCTTGACGCAGGCCTCCTGGGCGGCCCATACACGGGCGAAGTCCCGTCCGCCCGACGCCGGCTCGGCCGCCATCCGCCCGGCTTCGCCCGGGCAGCACCGCCGCAGCATCGCCGGCCCGGGCAGGCCGGCCTCCTGCACGTCGACGCCGACGTCCCGGCCGCGGGCCAGCGCCACCGCGACGACGTCGTCGGAGTGCGCCAGGCTGACGTGCAGGTCCGGGCGGCCGGGCACGACCGGTCTTCCGCGGTCCGTGCGGTCCAGCGGGTGCGCCGAACCCTCCACTTCGGACACCAGCCGCACGTACAGCGCCCGCACGGCCAGGTATTCGCGGGCCCGGCGCGGTGCCATGGCCCGGGCCTCGCGCACGGCCCAGGCCGGCACGGGCAGCTCCGCCAGCGCCGCATCGGCCGGCGTCGCCGCCAAGTGCACGCCGGGCGCCACCTCGACGCCGGTCACGACACGGCCTTGAGCTCGCGCCGGTGCACCAGCAGCGGGTCCCGGTCCTCGCGGATCTCCGTCCAGGTCGGCGCGCCGACCAGCAGGACGTGGTCCGCGTACGGCAGCTCGTCGTCGAGTTCGCAGGTCAGTGCCGCCACCCCGCCGGTCGGCAGCGGCAGCCCGTCGACCTCCCGCAGCTCGGTCGCCGAGAAGCGTTCGGTCAGCGGCAGCCGCGCGAAGTCGGCGCACAACCTGGCCTGAGCGGAGCTGAGCACGGTGATCGCGAAGCGGCCCGCCCGCCGGATCGCCGCCAGCGTCGCGCTGCGGGCCAGCAGCGAGACGACCACCAGCGGCGGACTGTCCGAAAGGGACATCAGGGCGCTGACCGTGCAGCCGGCCGGGCCGGTGCCGTCCGAAGTGGACACGATGGTGGCGCCGGTCGGCCACTGGGCCATCAGGGTCCGGAACGCGAGCCGGTCGCCCGCCACCGCGGTCACGGCCGGCCCGCCCAGGCCAGCGTGACGCCCCGGTCCAGCAGCGCGATCGCCCCGTTGGCGTCGTAGAGCCGGTCGTTCGCGTAGTTGAGGCTCGCCGAGCGCAGGTCCCGGTGGACGCGTTCCAGCGGCAGCGCGGAGTCCCGCATGTACCCGTGCCGCAGGCCGGTGAGCTCGACGAGCTCGTCGACGACGGCGGCGCAGCGTTCCGCCGCGTGCACCTTCAGGCCGTTGAGCCGCAACTGGACGTCCGGTGCTTCGGCGTCGGGAGCGTCGGCCGCGTCGCGGATCACCTGCGCCAGCAGCGCCGCCACGGTGTCCAGGTCGAGCCGGGCCCGGGCCAGCCGCCGCCGCAACAACTCCGACGTCGGGTCGAACGACCCCCGCGTGCGCGGGTCGCGGATCATGCCCAGCACCGAGCTGAGCGCGCCGCGCGCGGCGCCGAGCCAGCAGGCGGCCCAGCCGATGTGCCCGGCCGGCACGAACGTCCGCGTGGCCACCGTCCGGAACCCGCCGGGTTCGCCGACGAGCTGGTCCGCCGGGACGTCCCCGGTGATCCGCAGCGGAACGCTGTGCGTGCCCCGCATGCCCATCGGGTTCCAGCTGCCGCGGCCGGGCTCGGCGGTGACCTGCCCGCGGTCGGCGTAGACGAGCGAGACGTCGTCGTAGCCGGCCTCGGGCGAGGCCCGCATGGTGATCAGGAACCCGTCGGCGACCGCGCCGCCGGTGACGATCGGGGCGTCGCGGTCGATGCCGAGCCGGTCGCCGTCCGGGCGCAGCGGCGCTTCCGCGGTGAGCAGGTGCCCGCCCTTCCCGCGCTCGCTGGTGACCGAGGCGACGTAGACCTCGCCGCGGGCGATCCGCGGCAGCAGGTCCGCACGCAGCCGCGGCCCGGCGTGCGCGGCGATCGCGGCGACCTGCTGGCCGTGCATCGCCCAGATCATCGCCGTCGACAGGCACGCGCCGCCGAGTTCCGCGGCGGTCCGGGCCAGGTCGGCCAGGTCGCCGCCGAGGCCGCCGTGCTCCACCGGCACCAGCAGGCCCATCAGCCCGCTTTCCCGCAGCGCGTCGAGGGACGCGACCGGGAACGTGGCGCTGTCGTCGACCGCCCGCGCGTGCTCGGCCAGCACGTCCACGACCCCGGCCGTGCGCTCGGCGAGCGTGGGCGCGGCGGTGGCCAGCGCCGTCACCGCGCACCCGCCGTGGTGTCCTGGGCCTCCCGCACCCGGTCCAGCAGGGCGTCACGGGTGGCGAACGTGTCGTCGGTCATCGCGTCGTCGGGCAGTTCGACGCCGAATTCGTCCTCGAGGTCGAAGAGCAGGTCGATGGCGCGCATCGAGTTCAGGCCGAGGTCCTTGAGCCGGGCGTCGGCGGTCAGTTCCTGCTGCGGGGCGAGGTTCTTGAGGTACTTGCGCAGGATCGTGTCGAAGCGTGCGGTGTCCATGGTCTTTCCCCTTCGTCAGAGCGGGTTGCGGGTCACGTGCAGCCGGGACGCGGACTCGAGGCGGCCGCCGTCGACGACCGCCTCGGCGGGTGCCGGGTGGCCGAGGAACGCGAGGAGGCCCGCGGTCGGGCCGTAGGCGCCGGCGTTGGGCACGCCGACGAGGTCCCCGATGCCGGTGCTGGGCAGCCGGGCACCGCGGGCGAGGACGTCGAGCGGGGTGCACAGCGGGCCGGCCACCGTCACCGGCTCGTCCTCGACCTCGCCGGAAGCCAGCACGTCGGCCGAGATCGACGGGATCCGGCGCAGGCCGGACATGCCGCCGAGGTGGTGCACGCCGGTGTCGAGCAGGACGTACCGGGTGCCCTTGGACTCCTTGACGTCCACCACCCGGCTGAGCAGCACCCCGCAGTCGCCGACGAGGTAGCGGCCCGATTCGAAGGACACGCGGGGCGCCCCGTCCCGCCACCCGGGCAGGCGGTCGTCGAGCAGCGTCTCCAGCGCCGCCGCGAGCCCGGTGAACCGCGGCCGCTCCCCCGCCCGCGCGTACGGCAGGCCGAACCCGCCGCCGAGGTCGATTTCGCCGAGGTCGGGGAAGAGCACGGCGAGCTTCTCCGCGATGCCGATCCCGACCTCGAACTGGGCCAGCAGGTCCTTCTCCTCGGTCAGGTTGGTGCCCATGTACAGGTGCAGCCCGGTGACGCGGGCGTGTCCGAACCCGGTGAACCGCGGCGTCTCGGCCAGCACCCACGACAGGTCCGCGCCGAACTGCGACGACGTCCCGGTCATGCTGAGCCCCGCGCCGGGCACCGGCTCGTCGGCGTTGACGCGCAGCGCGCACCGGGCCTCGGTCCCGGACCGGCGCGCGAGGTCGTCGACGCGGGCGAGGTCGTCCGGCGAGTCGACCGAGAAGCGCGTGACCCCGTGGGACAGGGCGTGCGCGACCGTTTCCGGGGTCTTGGCCGGGCCGGTGAGCAGCACGGCCTCCGGCGGCACCCCGGCGCCGAGCGCGGCGTCGATCTCGCCGGTCGAGCTGACTTCGGCTTCGCAGCCCAGTGCGTGCAGCAGCGCGATGATCCGCGGGTGCGGGTTGGCCTTCACCGAGTAGTACACAGTGGACGGAGACGGCAGCGCGGCGGTCAGGTCGGCGTGCGCGCGGCGGACGGCGTCGAGGTCGTAGACGAACGCGGGCGTGCCGTGCCGGTCCGCGATCTCCTCGTGCAGGGGCGTGATCACAGGGCGGCCTCCAGGGCGCGCTTGTCGATCTTGCCGTTGACGCCGTGCGGGAGCGCGTCGACGACTTCGATCCGGTCGGGGATCTTGTGCGGTTCCAGGCGTTCGGCGAGCCCTTCGCGCAGCTGCCCGGAGTCGAGGGTGCCGGTGACCGCGAGCACGGCCGGCCGGTCTCCGGCGGGCGGGAGCACGGCGGCCTCGGTGACGCCGTCGACGTCGGCCGCGGCGCCTTCCACCTCGACCGCGCTGACCCGGAAACCGTCCTGCTTGTACTGGTCGTCGTCGCGGCCTTCGAAGTACAGGTAGCCCTCTGCGTCGACGCGGCCGCGGTCGCCGGTCAGCAGGGTCGCGCGGCCGTAGGCGTCGCGCGGGAAGCGGCGCGCGGTCTGCTCGGGCGCCCGCCAGTAGCCGGCCATCACGTTCGGCCCGCGGACGGCGAACTGGCCCACCTCGCCGGGCGGCAGCTCGGCGCCGTCGTCGTCGAGGACCAGGACCTCCGTGCCGGGCAGCGGCCGCCCGACCGAGCCGGGCCGGTCCAGGTACGCGTTCGGCTCCTCGATGGAGACGCGCTTGCACTCGGTCAGCCCGTACATGGCGACGACGTCGAGGCCCGGCGAGAACTCCCGCAGCCTGGCCGACAGCGCGGCCGGCAGGGCCGCGCCGGTGTTGGTGACCAGGCGCAGCGCGGCCGGGAACCGCCCGGCCCGCGCGGCCAGCCGGGCCAGGGTGGCGCCGAGGCCCGGCACGAGCGGCAGCACGGTCACCCCCTCGCGCTCCACAGTGGACAGCAGGGCCGGCCCGGCCGCGGCGTCGTCGCCCAGCACCAGGCAGGCGCCCGCCTCGGCGGCGAGGAACACCTGGTAGAGGCCGTAGTCGAAGGACAGCGGCAGGCAGCAGAACACCCGGTCCTCGGCGCGGTAGCCCAGCCGCTCCGCGATGGCGGACACCGCGAACAGCACCTGCTCGTGCGTCGAAACCACGGCCTTCGGCATGGCTGTGCTGCCCGAGGTGTAGATCAGGCTGAGGATGTCGACGCCGGTAACGGGGGACGCGGGGACCTCGGCATCGCCGGTGGCGGGAAGCTCGCTCAGCTTGTGCACCTTCGTCGTGCTGCGCGAGACGGTTTCGGCCGCGGCGTCGGCGGCCAGCACCAGCTTGGGTTCGCTGTCGGCGAGGATGTGGTCGAGGTGGAACGGCCGGATCCGGTCGCTGACGACGACGTAGGCCGCGCCCAGCCGCGAAACCGCGTAGAGCAGCGCCACCGTGTCGGGGTCGTGCGGCGCGGCGACCAGCACCCGGTCACCGCGGCCGACGCCCTGGCCGCCGAGCCAGGCGGCGAGCGTCCGCGACCGGCGGGCGAGGTCGGCGTAGGTCCAGCGCAGGTCGTCGCGAGCCAGCGCCGGGGCGTCCGGCGTGGCGGCGGCGCGCCGGTCGAGCAGTTCGTGCAGCAACCGCGGGATCACGGGCGGGCTCCTTCCGGGAGGGCGGTGCCGAGCAGCGACCGCAGGGCGGTGAGGCTTTCGAAGGCCTCGGGCACGATCTCCTCGGCCGGCACCTCGACGCCGAGGTCGTCTTCGAGGCGTTCGAGGACCGAGACGATGGCGATCGAGTCGAAGCCGGGCAGGTCGAACAGGGAATCGGCGGACAGGACGTCGGTGGCGGGAACGCCGAGCACGTCGGCGACGGTCCGGGCGAGGGTGTCGGTCATCGCGGGTCTCCCTCGAGCGTTTCGGCCAGCACGCGTTTCGCCGTCTTGCCGGTGCTGGTGGTGGGCAGGGCCGCCAGGACGTGGACCCGGGAAGGCACCATGTAGTGCGGCAGCCGGGCGCGGCAGTGGCGGAGCAGGTCCGCGGGCAGCGTCTCGTGGTCGGTGCCGGCGCGCGGGACGACCGCGGCGTGCAGGCGGTGGGTGGTGGCCGGGTCGGGCAGGGCCACGACGGCGACGCCGTCCACGCCGGGGTGCGCGGCGAGGTGGGCTTCGACGTCCCCCAGTTCGACGCGGTAGCCGCGGGTCTTCACCAGCCCGTCCGCGCGGCCCAGCAGGTGCAGCGTGCCGTCGGCGTCGCGGCGGGCGATGTCGCCGGTGCGGTAGCAGCGCAACTGTCCGGAGTGGACGATCGCGGCGCCGGTCAGGTCGGGCCGGCCGAGGTAGCCGGGGGTGACGCAGTCGCCCGCGACGACCAGCTCGCCTTCCCCCTCGCCGTCGAAGTCGACGTGCCCCTCGGTGTCGCGCAGGCCGATGACGGCGCCGGTGACCGGCCGGCCGATCGGGAGGCGGCTGTCCGGGTCCGGCGGGCCCGGGAGCCGGTGCGCGGTGACGACGTTCGTCTCGATGGGCCCGTACAGGTTGGCCGCGGCCGCGCCGGGGACCAGGGCCATCAGCTCGGCGAGCGCGGCCGTCCGGAACTCCTCGCCGGCGAACAGGAGCTGCCGCAGGTCCGGCAGGTCGCCCGCGGCGAGACCGCCGCGGCGGGCGAGGGCGGCCAGCGCGGTCGGGACGGCGTAGATGCTGGTGATGCGCCGCTCGCGCAGCAGCCGGGCCAGCGCCGCCGGGAAGAGCGCGGCCCGCTCGGGCACCAGGTGCAGGGCGGCGCCGCCGCGCAGGCCGGCGTAGAGGTCGTAGACGGGCAGGTCGAAGTGCAGCGGCGCGTGCACCGCGACCCGGTCGCGCGGGGTGAGCGGGAACGCGGCGGCGGCCCAGTCGGTGAACGCCGCCGCGTTGCGGTGGGTGATCACGACGCCCTTGGGGGTGCCGGTCGAGCCGGAGGTGTAGAGGACGTAGGCCTCGTCGTCCGGGCCTGCTGCCGCCGGCTCGCCTTCCGGCTTTCCTTGCAGTGCTTCGAAGTCGTCGAGGTCCAGGAGCGTTTCGCAGCCGGCGTCGGCGAGGACGAAGTCACGGCGGTCGGCCGGGTGGGCGGGGTCGATCGGGACGTAGGCGCGGCCGGCCCGCAGGCAGGCGAGGAAGGCGACGACGGTGCCGATCCGCTTGCGGCTCACCACGGCCACCCGGCCGGGCCGGTCGCGGAGTTGCCCGGCCAGCCCGGCGGCGGCGCGGGCGAGCTCGCCGTAGGTGATCGACGGACCGTCGTCTTCGACGATCGCCACGGCGCCGGGCGTGCGCCGGGCCTGGGCGAAGAAGTGCTGGTGGATGAGCATCAAGCGCGTCCTTCCGGGAGGTCGAGGGAGGTGCCGGCCAGCTCGGCTTCGGCGGCCAGCGCGGCTTCGAGGGCCGCGTGGACGGCCGGCGGCGCCGAGCGGCCGGCTTCGACGCGGCGGATCGCGACGTAGGTGAGTTCCTGGAGCTTCTGCCAGCGCGGGAGGACCGTTTCGTCGAAGGCGCGGGAGAAGCCGGGTGCGGGGGTTCCGGGCAGTTCCCGCAGCCAGAGGCCGTGCAGCTGCCGGTCGCGGGTGATCAGCCAGCTCTGCAGGGCCAGCCGGTGCAGCGCGACCGCGTCGGGCTCCCGGTACTGCCCGGCGAAGGCGGCCGCCGTGCCGTCGGCGTGGGAGGCGAGAATGGCTTCGCAGTTGGCCCGGACCTCGCGTTCGGCGTCCAGCGGTTCGGCCGGCCCGCACGGTTCGAGCACCGCCCAGGCACCCTGGTCGAGGGCGTGGCCGAGGTCGCCGAGGACCACCTTGGTCGTGGTCGGCCGCGCGTGCCCCCACCGGGTCCGGTTTTCATAGGGATCCACGACGTGCAGGACGGATTCCCGCCCTCCTTCGACACCCTCGACGACGAATCCGTGTTCCATGTGCTCATTTCCGCAGTACGGAAGCCACGGCAGGAAAAAGGCGTCCGCGGTGACGGCGACGGCGTTGCCCCGGCTGATCTCGGCCGCCCACGAATCGACGCATTCCGCCGCCGTCCCATTGGCCGTCCATTTCGGACGAAATCCGGTGAAGCGTGCCACGGACCGATCCCGCGCCCGCGGCGGCAGGTCGGGCTCGAGCACCCCGTCGATTCCGCCGACGACCCGAAACGCCCACTGGTAGGCGAAAGGAGTACGCACATCGGCCACCCCGGCGTGCGCCAGCAGCAGCGCCACGACGTCCGACACGCAGTCCATGCAGGCGGAATCGACCCGCCCCACGAGACGGGCACAGGAAACGAAGGCGTGACGATTCGACACGGATCCCCCCAGGAGGCAGCGATGGTCAATTCCATTCATTCGCCATTGGCGAAGCGGTGTGTAATAACTTTCTACCGCACCGCAAATTGCCGGGCAACGCGGCCCATTTGCCGGTCAACCGGCCGGAACCGAGGTGGATCCCCACTCCCCGGAAGCCCCAAACCCGGGCAACCGCACCAACCCGGGCGGCAAACGGAGTAATTTCGCGACGCTGTCCGGCTCAATGGAGTTCCAGAGTTCACCCGCTCGGCGGACGCTCCGCCGGAGGTGTACACGTCAGCGCTCCGACGACGTTCACGCGTCCGGCCCAGCCCCTCGGTGACCGAGCCGGCACACGCTCACGCCGACGAGCGGGCGCGTTCTCTTCCCACCGAGATCGCCGATTCGCCGGAGCAGCACTTCGGCCCGTCCTACTGGTCGAGGTCGTAGAGGTAGGCGACCCGGCCGGCGCCGTGGGGGGCGTTCAGCGAACCAGATCATGCCGATCTCCCGGTCACCGTCCACCTTTCCGGACACTATGTCCGGACACAGTGTCTTGACAGCACGTCCGAACGAGCCCATCCTGGTCGGGACCGACAGGGAGGCGGCTATGAATTCTGTGGAATTTCGTTGCACGACAGGAGAAGCCCGGTGAACGCGGTGCTGTGGGTGCTGCTCGGCCTGGCTTGGGTCGCGTTCGCGGGCACCACGTGGCTCTGGATCTACCTGGCACGGCAAAGCCGGCGCGGGAACTCGGCAGCCGACATGATGGCGCTCAGCCTGTCGCCCTTGTGGGCCGTCGACTTCCTGCTCGCCGTACTCGGCACGGCTGCGGGCGGCTGGCTCGCCGTCCGGCTCGACGGTCTCGGCGCCCGGCTGACCGCCGGCATCGGCGCCGCGGTGCTGCTGGCCCGCATCGCGCTCGGAGCGGTGCAGACGTGGCGGGCTCGGTCGGCCGGGTGACGCGCCGCGCAAACGTCACCGCGGCAACGTCCTCATCTGCCGATGACAGCATGATCGGCTCATGCGTATATCCCTCGCAATGGAGCGGCCTGCCGCGCCGTGGTGCCCGGGTGCGGACGCGGTGGGATGGTTCCCCTTGGGGGCGATCGTCGAGCGACGGCTGAGGCCTGCGGACGCTTCGTCACGCGTCAGGGACTGCCGCCTTCGGCCCTCCGGGCGAGTTGCTCCAGTTCGGCGGTGCACATCATGAGCGTGCGCGTCGGAAGATGCCGGAGGTAGTGGTCCACATCGGCACCCAGCACGAATACGTGCAGTGACAGCCCGGCCTCGTGGCACGACTCGATGGCCTGGCGAAGCGCGGCCAGCACGGCCGGGTGCCGGGTTTGGTACGAGGAGGCGACCAGGTGGTTGCCGCGATCCGCCGCGAGGTAGAACTGGATCAGATCCTTGGTGCCGACGAACAGTTCACTGGCTCCCGAAGTGCGGAACTCGGCCGTCGAGTGCACGGCCGCCGGTGTTTCGAGGAAAACGCCGAGTGGCGTGTCGCCGGTCAGGCCGAGGTGCTGCCGCAGCCGCAGGAACTCTTCCTGGTCATTGATGAACGGCACGGCGAAGCCGACTCGATCCGCGTCCCAGCCGAGGCGGACCCGCAGGTAGGCGCGGAGTGCCCGGAACGCGCGCGGATAGCGATGATCCGCCAGCAGCCACCGGGTGCCGTGGAGGCCGAGCTCCGGGTTGGGCTCGTCCTCCACCGCCACCCCGGTCGTGATCCGGGCGGCATCGTCCGAACGGAGGTCGAGCAGTCTCATGACCAGGCGTTGACCAGGAAGGAGCTCCTTCACCATCGAGCACAGCTCCGAGGCGATGGCTTCGCCGTAGTGCTCGGCCTCGCGATCCCCGGCCCGAAGCGAGTCGACCGGGCTCAGATCGGCGGCGAAGCAGACGAACTCCTCGCGGATGAAGTAGCAGGTCACCTGTTCGACGCGCGGCACGATGTCATTCGTGGACCGGATGTCGGCGGCGTCGGCGATGACCACGCAGACCGACTCGAGGTCGTCGAGGCCGGCACCTGCGAGTGGCACCTGCTGCCGCGTCGTGTCGACGCCGCCGAGGATGACCGACTCGCGATCGACCCGGACGGTGACTTCGCCCACCAGCACGTCCGGCTCGAACGAATCGACGCGCAGGACGGGGATTCCCCGCGAGCGGCAAAGCGACTGCATGTGGCCGGTCCGGCCGCCTCTGGCGCAGATCACGGCGGATGAGGCGACGATGGCGTCGTAGTAGTCGGGGCCGAGTGTCTCGACCACCAGAACGGCGCCCTCGATCGGTTCCCTCGTGCGATTGCAGATGCCGCGAACGCTCGCTCGCGGCGAGCCGACGAGCAAAGACCCCGGTATTTCACGCAAGCCTGTCTTCTCACCGGTTTCCGGGTGATCCGCATCCGGTCGAGGCATGACACCAGGCTAGCCGGTCTCCCGCTGCAGGCGCGTCTTCCCCGTTGCGCGCCCGTTGTCCACTGTGGACTCTCAGGGGAGTCGGCCGAGCGATTCCAGCGGCTCATCGAGCCCGAGCAAGCCACGAAGTTCGCGCGGTGTGACGGACAGGTCGTTGAGCTTCCTCATGGCGGCCGTGTTCACGGCGGATCGCAGGGCGCGATCGGTCCAGGGGGCCTCGCTGTCATCGGTGGCGTCACGAATTCCCGCAAGGCTTGCCTCGAGCCGGGTCGCCAGGGCTTCGCGGTCGCGACTACGCCGAGCGGTCATTCGACGCACATCGAGCGTGACCGAACGGGTGAACGCCTGCCGCACCCCGAGATCTTCGGTCAAGGTCTCGGCCAGGTCCTCGGCATGCTCGTCGTAACAGGATTCGAGTCGGCGCAGCAGGGTCGCGGCGACGCCGACCGAATGGTTCTTGATCGCGGCGAGGTTGAACGTGAACGCGCCGATCCGGCCGAGCCGGACGATCTCGTCGCCCTCCCGCGGACCGCCGATCACGGAGATCGGACCGGACGCGACCCCGGACGGCCCGACGAGGGCACCGGATCCGTCGACCTCCACGCCGCGCCCGGTGCGCCGGTGCGGCACGGCGATCTTCTTCCGCAGGAGACCCGCCCAGAGCGCCGACCCGACCCGTCCGTAGTCCGGCTCCCGCCCGAAGTTCGAGATCACGAGGTCCGCTTCGAGGGTTTGCGTCGACGACGACCCGGCCACCGACACCATCAGCGTGCCCGCCTCAGTGCCGACGATCCGGTCCACTTTCCCGGCGATGAGGGTGATCGGCCCGCCGTCGTCCATCGCCGCGTCGACGATCTCGGTCGTGTACGCGACCGCGCCGACCCGCAGGGCGGCCAGCAGCGTCCCGTACTGGTCGAGGAGCGCCCGCAGGTCGGCGGAGGGGATCCGGGCCAATACCTCGGGCAGGTAGGGCTCCCAGGATTTCGCGACCCGTTCCGACACGACCACCGGCGCCACGTCGGGGTGTTCGCGAGCGACGACCGCACACGCTCGCTCCCATTCGGCCGTGACGCGCTCAAGCAGCCCTCCGCGGCCTTCGTAGCTGTCGCTGTGCAGCCGAGGCGCCGGCAGGTCGAGAACGCGGTGCCGGTGGTCCGGCGGATAGGTCCGAAGCACCCGGCCGGATCGGGAGATCATGGCGATTTTCCCCGTGTGGCCGCGCCGCAGCAGCAGCGCGGCCGAGTCGTACGCGGTGAGCAACGTACCGATGATGGCGACCGTGGCGTCTTGCCCGATGCCGAGAATTCGCGCGATTCCCTCTTCGGAGTAGGGGTGCCGCAGGAAGGAAGGGTGGTTCATCACGTCGGCCGCGAACGGAAGGTCCCGTTCTTCCAGGCCTGTCGCGATGACGACGTGGTCGGCGCGGAGAGTGACGCGGTCGGGCGCGGTATCGGAATCGTTGCGGCTCAGAGAGAACCGGTCGACGACGACGTGTGCGTGGCCGCCGTCGACTTCCACGTCGACCACCTCGCCGTCGGCTTCGACCAGAGTCACGCCGTCCGTCGCTTCGCAAGCGGCTTGGACGAGGCGGTCCGCAAGGTAGTCGGCATAGATCCGGCGCGGCGCGGGCCCGGACTCGGTGAACGTGAAGCCGCTCCACTCCGGGGGCCAGCCGGTGCGGTCGGCTTCGCTGTTCGCCCAGGCCAAGAAGTCATCGACGTCCTCACGGAACATCGACATCCGGCCCGCCTGGATGTTGAAGACGTGATGCCAGTGGTTGCCCGCCCGGTGGTAGGCCACGCCGGCGCTGCGATACTCGGGATGCCGCTCGATCAACACCACCTGCAAGGGCTCTCGCGCGAACTGGAGGAGGCGGACGGCGGTGGCGGTGCCTCCCAAGCCCGCTCCGACGATGACCACCCTGCGAAAACGGTTCGAGAGCCACATCGTGCCACTCCTGTCCCTGTCGGCTTCGCGAGTCGTCACGAACAGCGCTTCGAGTGGGCGCTCACCCTTCGACAGCGAGCGATGAGATTACCTTGTGTCGCCCAGTCCGCACGATGGTACAGGCGCCCCGACGCCCTCTGGGTCGCAGAGTGGCCCATGCGCCCCCGGAGCGCCTTCCGAACGCAAGCTTATGCCGATGAGCGCATGGCGGGCGGCGTGCCCTCAGTTCGGATCACTTACCGGGTCGACCGTGACATTTGCATTGGCGCCGGTGCGCGGCGACGAGCTGGGCAGGCGCAGATCGCCGATGAGGAACGTTCCGTCGCCTTGGTCTGTCGACGCCGCGGTTACGTGGTGGGCGAACTCGGCAGTTGGCCACTGGGTGCGCGTGGACCAGCGTGCGCCGGAGAGCAGGGTTCCGGACAGCGTGGCGCCGGCCAGGAGTGCGCCGTCGAGGTTGGCGCGGTCGAGGGTTGCGTCGGTGAGGTTGGCGTTGACGAACTGGGTGCCGATCAGCGAGGTCGCAGACAGATCGGCATTGGTGAAGTCGGCGCCCATCAACTCGGCCTCGTTGAGCGTCGCACGGAACAGCGAAGCCCCGGCGAAGTCGGCGCCGAGCAGGAGTGTCTCCGTCAGGTTCGCGTCGTCCAGGTCGATAGTGACCGCCCAGAACAAGTCCGGACGGTCCGGTCGGCGGTGCGTGTAGAGGATCTCCTGCGCGGCGCGGCGCACCTGCTTTTCTTGCCGCGCATCGGCGTCCTCGGGTTCGGCGAACGGCATCCGGAGGTAGGCGCACACCACGTTCACAATGGTCTGTCGCTGTGACTCGGCTGTCTCGCCGAGCCTGGCCAGCGCGTAGAGTCCGGCAAGACGGACCGGCGCGCGGTCACTCCCGAGCTGATCCGCGGCTTTCGTGTACAACTCGGTTATGCGCCGTTCGCTGGCGTCGTACTCGGCGCGCTCGGCAACCTCCTGCTGGTGCTGCAGCGTCAACTCAGTGGACCGCTGCCGTCGCGCAGCGAGCAGTAGTGCGATCGCACCGCCGGTACCGACGACTACCGCGCCCGTGGTCCGCACTGCCTCCAGCCGTGCCAGATCCTGAGGGGCGCCGGTGCCGTACAGCACCAACAAGATCGTCAGGATGGCGCCGCCGATCAGGATGACAGTGATCGCGCCGATGATGATCGCGCGATTGGTCAACGGTTTCGGCGCCTCACGATCACGGCTCACAGACGGAGGCTACCCCACCCACGATCCCCAAGGGAAAAATATTCCGGCACTGAGGCGCACTTTCACCGCTGATGGAAATGCTCCAGCGCGCCAGAACCCCAGGACTTGCACAGCAATGAAGACCCCAAAATGCCATGGACCGGAAATAGCTTCGTGAGCTGCGACAATCGGGTTTACCGAAGGTGTGCTCTCGCCTAGCATCGGCGGAGATACTTGCCGAGGTCGCGTACTGGCGTCCTGGCGCTTCGCCCAGCCGAGCCCAACCTGTTGACCTCCAAAAAATGATCAGCGGGGTATGCGGGTGCCAGGTGCGCGGCTGCGTCCACCTTCTCAGTGATCATGGCGTCGGCTTCGGACGAAGCGCGCGACTTGCTCCGAGGCAGCCGACGCTGGGACCAGCGTGACATCGAGGTCTCAGTGCGAAGCCGTCGGCAGGGCGCGCGACTCAAGGTTGGTTGCCGAACCGAGTAAGTGCCGGGGACGACATGATCACTGTTGCCGTGTTGTCCCAAGACGCGGACGTTGAGCTTCGGTCTCTAGACACCGCCCTTTCCGATGCCGACGAACTGCGGGGCCTCATCCGGCTTCGATCCCTGGAACCGGGCTCGACGAGCAAGCGTGGTCCCGGCTCGTGCCTGGCCTCGCCTATCAACCGACGTGCTAGCAACCGGCCGAGGCGCCGTATGTGGAAATCCCATTACACAAGGCCGGCTTATCAAGGTCAGTCCCAACTAACGGTCTTATCGACCGAGCGTTCACGGCATGAACATCCGCTCATGCCGCTAGTCGCACGCGAACGCCCGCTACTGCCGACGAGCGGATGAGCAGAGTTTGGTGGTACCACTGGGCAGATCAGTGGCATCGTGCCTCGATTTTCGCTCGCGGCACGCCTCTCCAGGACCGTATCCTGCGGCGATGTTCGCACCGGACGACGGCACCCGGCACACGGCGCTGCTTCGAGCCCGGCTGGGCCTGGCGCTGGAATCGGTGACCGAAGAGTGGCACTGGTACCAAGGCGAGCAGAACGCACTGCTGAGGTTCTGGCTGCATTTTCGCCATGTACCTGCTCTGCGGTGGCACGGCACGGGCGACCTGCTTCACCTGGAAGAATCAGTGCCCGATAGCTCCTATGACATGGGCGAGTACGGCGAAGGCAAAGTCGGTCCCGCTCAGGCACCAAGCCTTCTCACGAGATACGCCGGTTCCAGTCTCCGCGATGCCACCTTGATCCGGGTGTCCTCCACGGAGCCCTCCGTCGGCGGGGTCCTCCTCAGATTCGACGCCGGTGACTTGGCTGCTGTGTCCTCGGCCGACGAATGGCTGATCACCACCGACGCGGTACCTCCAGACGCCACACCACACCACCACATCGAGACAGTGACCATCACCGGCCGCTCATGGCCCCGCCGATGAACCCGTCCTCCGGCCCCGGACCATTGATCACCACGGTCGCCCAGGCGAGCAGCTGCTGCGACAGCCACCGGAACGCATGCACCGATCAACGGACTCTCATACCGCGGAGAGCTGTAGCCGAGCCGTCGATAGCCTGCTCACGTGGAGTTCGTAGTTGCCGATGACGAGGCCTGGCTTTCCGTGTTCGGTATCGCCCCACAAACCGAGGAGGCGTCCGGCGAGAAGTGGGTGCGAGAGGTGCGCATACCCGTCTCCGCAACCGAGGAACTCCACGTCTCCTGGGACTTGGTCGAGCGCAGTGTCCGCATCCGGTGGAAACAGGCGTCAAGGATCATCGTCGACGTCTACCGCGAACAAACGACCCGTCTCACGGTCGACGACCACAACAACGAGCCGATCGTCCTGGTGGAGTACCACGCAGGAGGATGCAGCGGCCGGACAGTCGTACGAACTCGACCGAATCTCACCTTGAAGGACACGTTCCTGCAGACGTGACCCCCTGCTCCCGAACGTGCGCACATGCCGACGACAGCGCGTTCTGGCCAATCGTGAACGGCCAGCAGTCGATGTCAGTTGAGTACCCACAGGCTGTCGACCTCCTCGGTCGGCTGCGGCCTGGCCTGGGCGGTACGTACTAACGCGAGGCGCCTGCACGTGCCAACAGCTCGGTGGAGCCCGGCTCGTGGCCGACCTGCGCCTGACGCCTCGCGCTACCCGACCGACCGTGGCGCTGCGGCGCTTGATCGCCGACCTGACCTCCGGCAGCCCGCGCTTCGCCGAACTCTGGGACGTGCGCGGGCCTCGGCGGCTCAGGTGCGACGCAGGCCCCCGGCCACGACGCGCGCCAGCACGTCCGGGCGCAGGATCGACGTCGGCGGTTGCAGGAGCCCGATGGTGCGGATGAACGCGGCGGCGGCCACGGGGTCGTGCGCGGCGACGCGTTGCAGCCGGGCCACGTATCGGTTCAGCGTCTTGGTCGACAGCGAGCGGTGGCCGGGGATCTCCGGCAGCGCCAGGTCTCCGAGCGCGTTGAGTTGCCACACCGGGTCGATGATCTTGGCCGCGGCGCGGAAGAACCGCGTGGACAGGTCCGCGTCGCCGGTCACCAGGCACCGCCGCAGGGCCTCGGACTCCAACGCCGCGACGGTCATGCCTTGGCCGTAGATCGGATTGAAGCTGCACATCGCGTCACCGAATACGAGCAAACCCGGCGGGAACTGCCGCAGGTGCTCGTAGCGGCGGCGCAGGCTCGCCGGGAACCGGTGCGTGCGGATCTCGCTCACCGGTTCGGAGGCGGCCACGGCGTCCTGCACGTCCGGTGGCGCGGACCGCTTGAGGAACGCCAGGAAGCCCGCTTCGTCGGTCGGCGGGTGGTCACCTGCCATGCCCACCTGGGTGACCATCCAGTCGCCGCCCTCCTGCGCGGCGAACGCGAACCCGGTCGGCCGACCGGGCACCGGACCGACCAGCACCAGCTTGTCCTGGAACGGTGTCTCCGGCCGCACGAGCCTGCTGGCGTACATCATGTTGACGTCGATCCGGTCCTCGGCGGGCGTCGGCAGGCCGACCGACGCGAGCCACGACCGGGCCCGACCGGACCGGCCCATCGCGTCGATGACGAGGTCGGCGGCCAACACCTCCTCCGCACCGCCGCGGTCGACCCGGACACCGGTCACCCGGTCGCCCTCGAACACCGGCCCGACCACGTCGCAGCCGGGCACGATCCGCACGCCGGGACAGGTCGCCACCCGCGCCCGGACCGCGCCCTCCAGCATCGGCCGGGTCGCCTGGATGTCCGCCGCGCCGGTGTCCGAGCGCACCATCGGGTGACCCGCCAGCACGAACCGCGCGTCCACATTGAACCCCACCGGCACCGCGCCCGCCGCGACCAGCTCGGCCGAGAAACCGGGGAACATCTCGTCGAGCGCATCCTTGCCGCGCAGCAGAATGGTGTGGAAATGCCTGGCCTGCGGCACCCCCCGCCGGTGCACGACGTCGGCCGCCAGGGCATCCCGGTCGACCACCGTGATCCGATCGTAGGAACCGACCAACGCCCGCGCCGCCAGCAGTCCACCCATGCTCGCGCCCAGCACCACCGCATGCGTCATGGGGCGACTGTGACAGTCTCCGCAGCGGTGCGCTTATTCACCTGTGCTGACCTGCTCGGTCAAACACCGAGCAGATCAGCCAACCGGCCCACCTGGTGGCCGAACACCAGGAATCCACGTCACCGGCCTACGTCTCCTCGCCCCGACAACGGCGACGCGACCCCTCACCGCCGCCCGCGGACCGGAACTCCGCCCAAGTCCGATCTCGGAGGCCCCGGTCGGCTACTGCGGGCGTGCCGGGAAGTCGGCGAGGAACGTCGCGGGCACAGCACGCGGCCGGCGGGGACCCCAGCCACCGCCGGCGAACAGGACGACGCACGAGCGGCCCGTGCCACCGACCCACCCGGACTGCGCGCGATCGAACGCCGACTGCGGAGGGCGGTGCCAGAAGCTGGCCCCACCCCGCAAGCGAGCACCTTCGCCGTTGCCGTACCGAACGACGTAGTCGAGCTTCCGCTCGGGATCCACCGATGGCCCGGGGACCGCCGCGAGGGCGGCGGCGAGGACCCCTGCCGGTTCGCTCGCGATCACTGCCTGGACCGTCACGGCTCGCCAGCCGGTGCGCCGGACCGACTCGTAGCGCATCCACCACAGCACCGCCCCCGGCACAAAGCACACCGACGCCGCGATCACCGCAAACGCAACGACCGGCAAGATGCCGCTGCTGTCCGAAATCAGGAGGATCACCAGCGCGACCACCCAGGCCAGGCCGCACGCCGTCGCCCTCAGTGCGACCGCCCCCACCCGCTCCAGCTCGCGAGCCAGTTCCGCCTCCATCACGCCAGCGTACCGACCTCGCCGAGGTGAAAGCCGCCACGAATCTCCCGACCCAACAGCCGGGCGGCCGCCCGTACCCGGTCCTCTCCAGGTGCCGCAGCGGGTACTGCGTCCCTAGAACAACGTCGCGGGCTCCACCGGCTCCGGCTCCGGCAGCGCCGCGACACCAGGCACCAACGCCCGCACCTCATCATGGAACCGACGCGCCAACTCCCGCGCCTCGTTGTTGTCCGGCGTGTGGACGAAAACCGTCGGCGAGCGGCCCTCGCGCAGCCACTCCGCCACCACCTCCGTCCACGGCTGCCACCCCTCGACCGTCTCCGCCACCGCGTCGCGGCCCAGGTAACGGACGATCGGACGGTCGGTCAGCGCACGCGTCCGGCGGGGCAGGCGCGGCTTCTTCGCCCACGCCTCCTGCTCCGCCTCGCTGACCGGCGGGCTCCGGAAGAACGCCGTCGTGTCGAACGGGACCCACTCCGCGTCCGCTACCCCGAGGGCCCGCTCCAGCAGCGCTGTCGACGCCGCCTCGGTGAAGAACTCCGGGTGCCGCACCTCCACCGCACGCCTCGAACCGGGCGGCAAGCGGCGCAGGAAGCGGACCAGCGCCTCGACGTCCGCGGGGGCGAACGAGCCCGGGAGCTGGGTCCACAACACCGCCCGGTCGGCGAGCGGCTCGATCGCGTCCAGGAACGCCCGCATCTCCGTCTCGACTCCGGTGAACCGGCGCTCGTGGGTGACCAGCTTGGGCAGCTTGACCACGAACCGGAAGTCCGGGCCGGTCTGCTGCGCCCACGTCTCGACGGTCGCCCGAGCCGGGGTCGCGTAGAACGTCGTGTTGCCTTCGACCGCGTTGCACCAGCCGGCGTAGGCGCGCAGCCGCTCGCGGGCCGGCACCGAGGGCGGCAACGGCCACGCCTTGTGGGTCCACATCGCGCACCCGACGTGCAGGGTCATGCGGAAAACCTACCGGGCCGGCACATCGGGATCGACCAGGCCGAGGAGCCACGCGCTCCACGCCGTGTCGGCGCGCTGCTCCGGCAACTCCAGCGCCGTCGACACCGTCTGGACGAGGCCCGTCGCGAAGAACGTCCGCACCCGCAACGCATCCGCGCCCGTCAGCCGCGCGATCGTCGCCATCAACGCCAGGTGCCGGCGGCGGACCGCCTCCCGGACCGGCTCGTCCGCCGACGCCGCGTAGCCCTGCAGCACCACCAGGCCGACCGTCGGATCGCTCTGCAGGAGCCGCACATACGCCACGCCCAGTGCGGACAACGTCGGCTCGGCGCCGGCGAAGGCCGCTTCGATGCGGTCGTACGCCGCGTGCAGCACCTCGAGGAACAGCTTTCTCTTGGAGCCGAACATCTGCACGATCCGCGGGTGCGAAATCCCGGCCCGGCCGGCGATGGCCTCCAAGCGGGTGCCCGCCAGGCCGTTCGCGGCGAACTCGGCGTCGGCCGCCTCGATGATGCCTGCTCGGCGGGCCGCGGCGGGCAGCCGGGCCGGGCTCGCGTCACTCACCGAGCTGGCTCAGCACGAACTTGTTGTCGTACAGGCAGCGGTACGCGTGGATCAGCCCATCGTCGCCCAGTTCCAGCCGGTCGTCGCCGTGGAACTCGACGACCTTGCCGGTCTTGGCGAACGTGCCGGTGAAGCGCCACGCGACGAGCACCGCGCGGCGGGTCACCTCGGTGTAGAGCCCCACGCGCGCGAACGAGTAGTCCGGGTAGGCGCGCGCCATGCGCGTCACGAACCGGCGGATGGACTCCGGCCCGTGGGTGGTGTGCCCCAGCGCGGGTTCGTCGTAGACGAGGTCGTCCGCGCACAGCGCGGCGACCGCGTCGGCGTCGTGGCCGTTCCACGCCTTCTCCCACTGGGCGCTCAGCGCCTCGGCCTCGTCGGCGGTGAACGTCGTCATGCGTTCTAACTTACAAGTAAGTAAGAACGCTGGACAAGACATCACATGTCTTATATTCGAAACTGGTGAATCAGCCACCCTTACGCAACAACGATGCCTCCTTGGCACACATACATCATATGACTGTTAGACTGATTCCGTAGACGAGGAGGGCCATGGCGAAGTCGCTGACCGACGAAGCGATCGACCGGATCCGGGAGTTCGTCCGGTCCGGCCGGTTCCCGGCGGGCGCCAAGCTGCCCCCCGAACACGAACTGGCCACCGAGCTGGGGATCTCCCGCAGCCCCACGCGGGAGGCCGTGAAGGCGCTCGCGCTGGCCCGGGTGCTCGAAGTTCGCCGCGGCGACGGCACGTACGTCACCAGCCTCGCGCCGAGCCTGCTCCTCGAAGGCCTCGGCAACGCGGTCGCGCTCATGCAGGGCGGCAGCGTCCTCGAGCTCACCGAGGTACGCCGGCTCCTCGAGCCCGCGGCCACCGGCCTGGCCGCCACCCGGATCACCGACGCGCAGCTGCGCACCGTCGGCGAGCTGCTCGACGCCATGCACGAAGCGGTCGAGGACGTCGAGCGCCTCACCGTCCTCGACGCCGCCTTCCACCGGGCCGTCGTCACCGCCACCGGCAACGAGACCCTCACCGCGCTGCTGGACGGGATCTCCTCCCGCACCCTGCGCGCGCGAGTCTGGCGCGGCACCGTCGAACGCGGCGCGACGCACGTGACGCTGTCGCAGCACAAGGCCATCTACGACGCGCTCGCCGACCGCGACCCGGCGGTGGCCACCGCCGCCGCGCTGATGCACGTCGACACGTCCGAACGCTGGCTGCGCGCGCACCTGGCCGAGGTCCGGGAGCTCGACGGCGGAGCGCCGTGACCGGAGCCCGGTCACGGCGCCCGGGAACCCGTCAGGCAACGGAGACCGACCAGCGGAGGTTGGGACTGCCGTCGTCGTTCCACACCTTCAGCGGCGAACCCGACGGCACGTTCCCGCCGCCGTCGAGCACGAGCCCGGTGACCCGGTTGGCGAGCACGAACACGCCGCCGCCGGTGTCGGTGACCGACCACTGCTGGCTCGCCGCGCCGGTGTAGGCCGACTGCACCGGGTTGCCGCCCGCGGTGGTCGCCCCGGCCCCGTCGATCACCAGGCCGTTGGTGCGGTTGGTGAGCTTGACGAACCCGTCGCCGACGTCCTCGATCCCGAACTGCAGGTTCGGGCTGTCGTCCGGGGTCCAGATCTTCAGCTTGCTGCCCGCCGCGACCGCTCCCCCGCCGTCCACGGCCAGGCCGTTGGTGACGTTGACGATCCGGAACCACCGGGCGGGGTCGAACGCGACGCGCAGCGAGACGATGGCGGACGGCGGCACGTCCGGGGTGGCCACGGCGAACCGGCTCGGCGTCCCGGTGAAGTCGTCGGCCGGGTAGCCGAGGGCCTGGTAGCCGTCCCCGGGCCAGATCGCGGAAATCGGCGCGGCCAGCGCGCTCTTCAATCGGGCCGCGGGGTAACTGCCGACCCCCAGTGTCGCGCTCGCCCCGCCGTAGTTCCGGTCGGCGAACACCTTGGCGCCGGACGCGGGACCCACCACCGGGATCTTGCCCGCGAACGTCAGCTTCAGCACGTACGCGGGCGAGTCGTACGGCTTCGCCGGCAGCGTGACGTGCAGGGCACCGGCGTCCTGCGAGTACTTCAGCGCACCGGGAGCGCCGAGCAGCTCGACGCGCCGCAGGCTGCTCAGGTCGATCCGCTTGCCGGACAGCGTGGTGAGGTCCGCGGTGGCGCCGGGCCAGGCCAGCACGGTCGCGTACAGCACCCGGCTCGCCTTGTCGCGGGTGAACCGGAAGTCCTTGGCCGTGCCCACCTTCGGCGAGACGAACGAGCCGCCGCCCATCTTGGTCGGGCCCTCGCCGTAGACGTCCCAGACGCGCGTCGAGTAGATCGACTCGCCGACGCGGCCGAGGTAGGTCCCGAAGTCGGCGAGCACCGCCCGCTGCTCGGCGGGGATGGTGCCTTCGAGCGTCGGGGAGATGTTGAGCAGCATGTTGCCGCCCTTGCTGACCCGGTCGATCAGCGCGTGGATCATCTGCGTGCTCGAGTAGTAGCCGATGCCCTGGGTGTAACTCCAGCTGCTGCTGGAAATCGCGTCGTCGGTGAGCCAGTACGGCGTGACGATGTCGGCCGGCCCGCCGCGCTCGTAGTCCGCGACCTCGCCGCTGGTGTTGAACCCGTGGTCGAAGTGCTTGAACGTCGAGACGACGTCCTTGCCCCACTTCTGCGCCTGGTTGTAGTAGTAGGCCAGGAATTCGAGGCGCTGCCGCTCCCCCACCGCGCACGGGCCGCTGTTGATGCAGTAGCCCGGCGAGTTCAGCGAGAAGTCCTGCCAGAGGACGTCGGGCTTCGCGCGGTCGATCACCTCTTTGAGCTTGGCCAGCCAGAGCGCGTCCTCCTCGGCGCGCGGCAGCTGGCCGTACAGCTTGCGCAGGGTCGGGGTGTTCTGCGGCGGGCGAAGTCGTAGAAGCCGTTGTAGTTGAACGCGTGGTGCATCGCGACCAGCAGCTTCAGGCCCTGCCCGCGGATCGCGTCGGAGAACAGCTTCAGCAGGTTCAGCCGCGGCCCGCGGGCCACCGAGTTCCACTCGTTGACCTTGCTGTCCCACATCGAAAACCCGTCGTGGTGCTCGGCGACCGGCCCGGCGAACTTCGCCCCGGACGCCTTGACCACCCGCGCCCACTCCTCCGGGTCGAACTGCCCGCCCCGGGAGACCGGTTTCGGGGCGAACTGCACGTGGTTGCCGGCGGTGTCGGTGCCGCCGTCGATGAACCGGTCGTAGCCCCACACCGCCGGGTCGCCGTAGGTCGCCTTGTGGTGTTTGTTCTCGCCGCTGTCCGGGATGTACATGTTCCGGCCGTACCACTCACTGCCGTACTCCGGTGTGGTGAAGGCGCCCCAGTGCCAGTAGATGCCGAACTTGGCGTCCTGGAACCACTCCGGCGCGGGCGGGTGCCGGTCGACCGACGGCCAGGCCGGCTCGTAGCACCGCGCGGCGGCCGCTGCCGGACCGGCCAGCGCGGGCGGGACGGCGGCCGCGGCGAGCCCGGCGGCCG
>NZ_JBSGJD010000030.1:0-53633 GCF_053605405.1 Amycolatopsis sp. NPDC003861 | reverse complement strand
GATCAACGCCTTCGCCATCACCTTCGGTGACCGCTGGCCGGGCGCCGAAACCTACTGATCAACAACGCCGGACACACCGATCACGAGACAGGCCCAGGCGACAAAGGGCATCTCCGTGATCAGAGACGCGCCTGGCGTGGTTGAAGGCGTATCTCACGTGATTGGGGGCGTAACTCGCGTGATTGAAGACGTATCTCGGGTCAGGCGGTGGTGACCTCGATCCCGACCACGCAGGTGTCGTCGTCGGTGTCCGCGGTGCTGTACGTCAGCAACCTGTCCAGCTGGTGCTCGAGGCCGCCGTCGTGGCCGTGGACCAAGGTGACCAGGCGGGACACCGAATCCTGGACCGGGCGGTCGCGCCGCTCGATCAGGCCGTCCGTGTAGATCAGCAGGATGTCGCCCTCCGCGAGCTGGAGCTCGTCCTCCTCGTAGACGACGTCGCGGACCGCGCCCAGCAGCGAGCCGCGGATCAGGGGCAGGGTCGTCGCCGTTCCGTCGCGGTGGCGGACGATCGGGGGCAGGTGGCCCGCCCGGGCCCAGCGCAGCTTGCGGTGCGCCGGGTCGTAGACCGCCGTCACCGCGGTGGCCGTCACGTGGTCGGTCAGGTGGTAGGCCACCAGGTTCAGCCACGTCAGCAGCTGGGCCGGGCCGGCGCCGGTCGCCGCGAGGCCGCGCAGGGCGTTGCGGAGGCTCACCATGCCCGTCGCCGCGTCGATGCCGTGGCCGGCGACGTCGCCGACGCACAGCAGGACTTCGCCCGTCGGCAACGCGACCGCGTCGTACCAGTCGCCGCCGACCAGGTGCTCCTTCTCCGCCGGCCGGTAGCGGACGGCCGCGCGCAGGCCCGGCATGTCGATCGGGCCCTTGGCCGGCGGCATGATCGCGTGCTGCAGCTGCAGCGCCAGCCGGTTGCGCTCGATCGCCTGCTGCTCGGTCTCGGCCAGCCTGTCCCGCGTCGCGGCCAGCGCCACCTCGGTCCAGTGCTGCGACGAAACGTCCTGGTAGGCGCCGCGGACCGCGACCAGCTCGCCGCGACCGTCGACGACCGGCTCGGCGACCACCCGGATGTGCCGGGCGACGCCGTCGGAGCGCTGCAGCCGGAACGCCGTCGACGACGGCCGCTTGTGGTGCAGCACCGCCCGCAGGAACCGGCCGATCGCCCCGGCGTCGTCGGGGTGCGCGTGCTCGGCCAGGTTGTGCAGCGACAGAGGCGACGCGTTCGGCGGCAGGCCGTACAGCGCGAACAGCTCGATGTTCCAGGTGATCGCCCGGGTGACGACGTTCTCTTCGAAGCCGCCGATCCGCCCGAGCCGCTGGGCGTGCTGCAACAGCACCGCGAGCTTCGCCGCGTCGTCCTGGATGCGCAGGATCAGCAGCACGTTCCCGGCGAAGCGCGTGACGCTGACGTCGGTGAGGACGGTCAGCGGCACCTGGTCGACCAGGGTGGTGATCGCGACGCTGTCGGCCCGGAACGGCTCGCCGGTGGCGTAGACGCGCTGGATCTTGTCGAGCAGCCCGCTTTCCTCCGCGGCGAGCGGGTACGTCTCCAGCAACCGGGTGCCGACGATCCGGCTGCGCGGCCGCCCGCCCGGGTCGGCGAACCGGACGTTCGCGTGGTGGATGCGGAAGTCACCGCCGTCCAGGCACGGCGTCAGCAGCACGGCCGGGTCGTACAGGCCGTCGATGAAGTCCACCAGCTCGCCGAGCACGTCGCCCGCCGGCGGGAGCTCCCGCGTGTCCAGCGTGTACGCGCACAGCTCGGCCAGGGCCTCCAGCTGGCGGCGCTGCCGCCCGGGTTCCGCGGGCAGCGGGTCGGGCCAGCACATCTCGACGACGCCGATGATGCGCCCGCCGGTGCCGGTCGGCACCGTCACCCGGCCGCCCCCGGCCAGGCTGTGCTGCCCGATCGACGGCAGGCCGGCCGCGGCGAGCGTCGGGCACCAGACGGTGTCGCGCTCGAGCAACGCGGTGCGGGCGGGCGTCGCCACGCCCGGCGGGACGTACCGCCAGCGCGCCGCCTCCTCGGCCGAGAACCCGGCGGAGCCGGCCAGGGTCAGCGACCCGTCGGACCCGGCGAGCCACACCGCGACCGCGGTCGCGCCCAGCGGCCGCAGCGCATGGTCCAAAATGGACTCCGCCACGCGCTGGGTGTCCCCGGCCGCGAGCACGCCGCTCTCCGCGGTCCGCAGCCGGACCGCGACCGAGTCGCCGGAGTCGTCGGCGCGGGCCAGGAACTCCTGTGCCACCTCGGTCACCCGGTCCGCGGCCGCCTCGCCGACGATGTCCGCGGCGAACTCCAGCGGCGTCATCCCGGCGCGCCCGGCCAGGGTCTCCAGCTGCCGTGCCGCGTCGGCCGGGGCGCACTGCAGGCGTTCCATCAGCACGCCCTTGGCGAGTTCGATCAGCGCGCGGCCGTCGGCGACGGCGTGCGCGTGGTCGATTTCGCTGCGCAGGCGGGCGACGGTGTCGGCCAGCCGCGCGAGGTTGGCCGGGACGTCGGAAACCGGCCGCTCGTCGCCGATCACGCCGTCACGTGCCGCTTGATGCGGGTGATCAGGTCGTCGGCGTCCACCGGTTTCGTGACGTAGTCGGTCGCCCCGGAGGCGAGGCTCTTCTCCCGGTCGCCCGGCATCGCCTTCGCCGTCACCGCGACGATCGGGATCCCGGCGTGCTCCGGCATCGCGCGGATCTTCGCGGTCGCGGTGTAGCCGTCCATCTCCGGCATCATCACGTCCATCAGGATCAGGTCGATGCCGGGGTGCGACGCCACCGTCTCGACGCCCTTGCGGCCGTCTTCGGCGTGCAGCACCTGCATGCCGTGCAGCTCGAGGATCCCGGTCAGCGCGTAGACGTTGCGCGGGTCGTCGTCGACGATCAGCACCGTCCGCCCGGCCAGCGTCGTGTCGACGTCCGCCGCGCGCACCGGGGCGGCCGGCTCGTCCGGGCGGACCAGCGGCAGCACCGCGCCGGGCTCCTCCGCCGACAGGTGCAGCGCGATCCGCTCGCGCAGCTCGTCCAGTCCGGACAGCACTTCCAGGGACTGCATGTCCGCGCGGGACTGCACCAGCTGCTCGAGTTCGCCGTCGAGCCGCCGGCTGTTGTGCGCGAGCACCGGGACCAGCCGCAGCGCGCTGTCGCCCTCCATCGCGTCGAGGAAGGTGAACGCGGTCCGCTCCGGCAGGTCCAGGTCGAGCACCACGCAGTGGTAGGCGTCGGTGGCGAGCGCGGCGGCCGCCTCCTGCGTGCCGACCGCCGTCACGACTTCGACGTCGGCGGGCGAGAGGCCGATGTCCCGGCTGTCGGACAGATCCGCGGCCGCGCTTTCGGCGACGAGCGTCAGCAGCCCGTGCTGGCGTTCCTCGACGACCAGCAGCCGCCGGTACGCCCGCGGGCCCGACGCCGCGGCGGGGGCACCGGGCTCGGTGGTCACGACGACGGTGCCGGGGTGCTCCCCCGCCGGCAGCGGCGCGAAGTCCGGGCGCGCGACCGGCAGCGCGAAGGTGAACGTGCTGCCCTCGCCCAGGGTGCTTTCGGCGGTGATCACACCCCCGAGCAGTTGCGCGATCTCGCGGCTGATGGACAGGCCGAGCCCGGTGCCGCCGTACTTGCGGCTGGTCGTGCCGTCGGCCTGCTGGAACGCGCCGAAGATCGATTCGAGCTGGTGCTCGGCGATCCCGATGCCGGTGTCGGTGACCCGGAAGGCGACGGCGGGGCCGTGCACCCGCAGCGGCCGGGGCAGCCGCTCGGGGTCCACCGGCTCGATGTGCAGCTCGATCAGGCCGACCTCGGTGAACTTGACCGCGTTGGACAGCAGGTTCCGCAGCACCTGCCGCAGCCGCGAGTCGTCGGTGAGCAGCTCGGGGGGCGAGCCGGGCGCGACGCTGATCCGGAAGTCCAGGTTGCGCTGGGAGGTCATCGGCCGGAACGTCGCCTCGACGTAGTCGATGAGCTGGCGCAGCGACACCTGCTCCGGGGTGACGTCCATCTTCCCGGCCTCGACCTTCGACAGGTCGAGGATGTCGTTGATCAGCTGCAGCAGGTCCGAACCCGCGGAGTGGATGATCCCCGCGTATTCGACCTGCTTCGCGGTCAGGTTGCGGGTCGGGTTCTGCGCGAGCAGCTGGGCGAGGATGAGCAGGCTGTTGAGCGGGGTGCGCAGCTCGTGGCTCATGTTGGCCAGGAACTCCGACTTGTACTTCGACGCCAGCGTCAGCTGCTGGGCGCGGGCCTCCAGCTCCTGCCGGGCCTGCTCGATCTCCAGGTTCTTCGTCTCGATGTCGCGGTTCTGCGTGACCAGCAGGGCCGCTTTCTCCTCCAGCTCGGCGTTCGAGGACTGGAGTTCCTCCTGCCGCGCCTGGAGTTCCTCCGAGCGGGCCTGCAGTTCCGCGGTCAGCCGCTGGGACTCGCCGAGCAGCTCGTCGGTCCGGGCGTTGGCGACGATGCTGTTGACGTTGACGCCGATCTGCTCCATCAGCAGTTCGAGGAACGCGCGGTGCACCGTCGTGAAGCCGTGCACCGAGGCGAGTTCGATGACGCCGAGCACCTGGTCCTCGACCACGATCGGCAGCACGATCAGGCTGGCCGGCGCGGTGCGGCCGAGCCCGGAGGAGATGGTGGCGTAGCCGGGCGGGACGTCGTCGACCGCGATCGCCCGGCGGCTGCGGGCGGCCTGCCCGACCAGCGACTGCCCGACCCGGAACCGGACGGCCGGGCCGTCTCCGTCGTCCGGGTGGCCGTACGCGCCGACGAGCCGCAGCTCGGGCACCTCGGCGGTGTCGTCGGCCAGGTAGAACGCGCCGTACTGGGCGTTGACCAGCGGGACGAGCTCGTCCATCACCGCGGCCGCGACGACGGCGAGGTCGCGGCGGCCCTGCATCAGCCCGGTGATGGTGGCCAGGTTGGACTTGAGCCAGTCCTGTTCCTGGTTCGCCCGCGTGGTTTCGCGCAGCGACTCGACCATCGAGTTGATGTTGTCCTTGAGCTCGGCGACCTCGCCGGAGGCGTCGACGGTGATCGAGCGGGTCAGGTCGCCCTCGGCGACCGCGCTGGTCACCTCGGCGATCGCGCGGACCTGGCGGGTGAGGTTCCCGGCCAGCTCGTTGACGTTCTCGGTCAGCCGCTTCCAGGTCCCGGAGACGCCTTCGACCTCGGCCTGACCGCCGAGGCGGCCTTCGCTGCCGACCTCGCGCGCCACGCGGGTGACCTCCGCGGCGAACGCCGAGAGCTGGTCGACCATCGTGTTGATCGTGGTCTTGAGCTCGAGGATCTCGCCGCGGGCGTCGACGTCGATCTTGCGGGTCAGGTCGCCCTGCGCGACGGCGGTGGTCACCTGGGCGATGTTGCGGACCTGCCCGGTGAGGTTGTTCGCCATCGAGTTGACGTTGTCGGTGAGGTCCTTCCAGGTGCCGGCCACGTTCGGCACGCGCGCCTGCCCGCCGAGCATGCCCTCGGTGCCGACCTCGCGGGCGACGCGGGTGACCTCGTCCGCGAACGCCGAGAGCGTGTCGACCATCGTGTTGATGACGTCGGCCAGGGCCGCGACCTCGCCCTTGGCCTCGACGGTGATCTTGCCCGACAGGTCGCCGCGCGCGACCGCGGTGGCGACCTGCGCGATCGAGCGGACCTGGCCGGTCAGGTTGGACGCCATGACGTTGACGTTGTCGGTGAGGTTCTTCCACGTCCCCGACACGCCGCGGACGGTCGCCTGGCCGCCGAGGTTGCCCTCGGTGCCGACCTCGCGGGCCACCCGGGTGACCTCGTCCGCGAACGCGGACAGCTGGTCCACCATCGTGTTGATGGTGTCCTTCAGCTCGAGGATCTCGCCGCGGGCGTCGACCCGGATCTTCTGGGACAGGTCGCCGCGGGCGACCGCCGTCGTGACCTGGGCGATCGAGCGGACCTGCGCGGTGAGGTTGTCGGCCATGACGTTGACCGACTCGGTGAGGTCCTTCCAGGTGCCGGAGACGCCCTTGACGTCGGCCTGGCCGCCCAGCCGTCCCTCGGTACCGACCTCGCGGGCCACCCGGGTGACCTCGTCGGCGAACGCGGACAGCTGGTCCACCATCGTGTTCAGCGTGTCCTTGAGCTCCAGGACCTCGCCGCGGGCCGTGACGTTGATCTTCTGGGACAGGTCGCCCTTCGCCACCGCGGTGGCGACCTGCGCGATGTTGCGGACCTGGTCGGTCAGGTTGCCGGCCATGAAGTTCACCGAGTCGGTGAGGTCGCGCCAGGTACCCGAGACGCCCTTGACGTCGGCCTGGCCGCCGAGGCGTCCTTCGGTGCCGACTTCGCGCGCGACGCGGGTGACCTCGTCGGCGAACGACGACAGCTGGTCCACCATCGTGTTGATCGTGTTCTTGAGCTCGAGGATCTCGCCGCGGGCGTCGACGGTGATCTTCTGGGACAGGTCGCCCTTCGCCACCGCGGTCGTCACCTGGGCGATGTTGCGGACCTGGTCGGTCAGGTTGCCGGCCATGAAGTTCACGGAATCGGTGAGGTCGCGCCACACGCCGCCGACGCCGGGCACCTGGGCCTGGCCGCCGAGCCGGCCCTCGCTGCCGACCTCGCGGGCGACGCGGGTGACCTCGTCGGCGAACGACGACAGCTGGTCCACCATCGTGTTGACGGTGTCCTTCAGCTCCAGGATCTCGCCGCGGGCGTCGACGTCGATCTTCTGGGACAGGTCGCCCTTCGCCACCGCGGTCGCCACCTGGGCGATGTCCCGCACCTGGGTGGTCAGGTTGCCGGCCATGGCGTTCACCGAATCGGTGAGGTCCTTCCACGTGCCGGACACGCCGGGGACCTTCGCCTGCCCGCCCAGCTGACCCTCGCTGCCGACCTCGCGGGCGACGCGGGTGACCTCGGAGGTGAACAGCGACAGCTGGTCGGCCATGCCGTTGAAGACCGTGGCGATCTCGCCGAGCAGGCCGTCGGCCCCGCCGGGCAGCCGGATGCCGAAGTCGCCGTCCCGGACGGCGGTCAGCCCGGCCAGCAACCGGCGCAGCTCCTGCTCCCCGGCCTCGCCCACGCCTGCGACTTTGGCACCCGGGCGCGTCCCCTCGACCATTGCCCCGCTCATCCGCCACCCGTTTCTTCGGTTGTCCCGCTCCGGTGCACACCGGATGGCTCAGCATAGTGCAGCTGCACTATGCTGAGCGGCAACGGTTGAGCAACCAGCCGCGCCCGTGTCCGCGCGCGCTCCTCAGGCGGCGCTCGAAAGCCTTTCCTTCTCTCCCAGGCCATCCGGCCGCGTTGACCCGTTCGGCTGAACGCCGTCCCGGGCCCCGGTGACGTGCGCGCAGCCGCCGTCGCCGAGGTTCACCGCGCCCGCATTCGGCGTCCGGTGTGGACACTCCACAGTGGATCGGCCGCCTCGGGCGGAGCCGGGTTCACCTCAGAGCCAGTCCTTCTTCTTGAAGACTCCGTACAGGCCGAGCGACAGCACCAGCACCACGACCGTCGACGTCCAGAAGCCGCTCGGGGCGCCGTTGCCCGGGTACGGCACGTTCTGGCCGTAGAAGCCGGTGACCGCGGTCGGCACGGCGATCACCGCGGCCCAGCCCGTCACCTTCTTCATGACCAGGTTCAGCCGGTTGCCCTGCAGGTTCAGCTGGGTCTCCCGGACCGTCGCGATCAGCTCGCGCAGCGCCTCCGTCTGCTCCGCGGCCTGGCGGGCGTGGTCGTGGACGTCCTCGAAGTACGGCCGGGTCAGCTCGTCGGCCAGCTGCAGGTCCGGCCGCATCAGGGAGCTGAGCACCTCGCGCATCGGCAGCACCACGCGGCGCAGCGCGGTGAGGCTCTTGCGCAGCCGGAACGAACGGCGCTGCAGCTCCGACGAGTCCGGGCGGTCCTCGAAGACCAGGTCCTCCAGGGCCTCGACCTCGTCGTCGAGCGCCTGGACGGCCTCGTACTGCCCGTCGACGACGTGGTCGAGCAGGCCGTGCAGCAGGAACGGGACACCCGACTTCGCCAGCTCCGGCGCCTGGTCCCAGGCGCGCACCACCGGCTCGATGTCGAAGCCGTCGTCCTTGCGCACGGTGACCAGCGCCCGCGGCGTGACGAAGGCGCCGAGCTCGGCGGTCGTGACCTCGCCGCTCCCCGCGTCGAACCGCACCGCGTAGGCGGCGAGGAAGGCGTGGCCGTCGTAGCGGTCGAGCTTGGGCCGCTGGTGTTCGGACACCGCGTCCTCGACGGCGAGCCGGTGCAGGCCCAGTTCGTCGGCGAGCTCCGCCAGATCCGCCTCGGTCGGCGCGCAGAGGTCCACCCACACCGTGGTGCCCGGTTCGGCGAGGAACTCCGAGACGTCCTCGACGGGGAAGTCTTCCTTCTGCACCACGCCGTCGCGGTACACCCGGGTCCTGGTCACCCCCTCCGGTTACCCCGCGGCGGCGGGGTTCAAGCCAGCCACGCGCAGAACCAGGCGCGGGCGCGGTGCAGGTAGTCGAGCTGGTGGCCGCGTTCGCGCAGGGAGTGGCCCTCCCGGGGGTAGACGACGAACTCGTGCGGCCGGTCGCCGAGCGCGTGGTGCAGGAGTTCGGCCTGCGACAGCGGGACGTTGGTGTCGTCCTCGCCGTGCACGATGAGCACCGGTGTCCGGATCCGGTGGGCGTGGGTGATCGGGCTGTTCTCCCGGCCGCCGAGGGCGCGGTCGTACCGGCCGCACTCCCCGGTCGCGGCGAGCAGCGGCCAGTCGGCGATGCCCGCGTTGACGACGGCCGCCTTGAAGCGGTCCGTCTGCGTGACGGCCCAGGCGGCCATGAACCCGCCGTGGCTGCCCCCGCCGATCCCCAGCCGGTCTCCGTCGGCGACGCCCGCCTCGACGAGCAGGTCGATCCCGGCGAGGAGGTCGGTGAACTCCGCGCCCCCGACGTCGCCGGCGACGCTCGCCGCGAAGGCGTGACCGTGGCCGAGGCCGCCGCGGGGATTCGGGAGGAACACCGCGAACCCGGCCGCGGCCAGCCACTGGCCGTGGCGGAACCACCCGAGCTGGAACCGGTCGGCGTAGCGGTCGTACGGGCCGCCGTGGACCAGGGTGACGAGCGGGAAGGGCCCGTCGGCGCGGGTCCGGCCGGGCGGCAGGACCAGGAGGCCGTCGAGGTCCAGGCCGTCGCCCGCCCGGTAGGACAGGCGTTCCTGGGCGCCCCACCGGATCCCGGGCACCGGCGGCTCGCCGATGCGGGTGAGCGGGCCACCCGGCGGTCCACAGTGGACGGCGTCGGGTTCGGTGGCGCCGCTCCCGACGACGGCGATGGTGTCCCCGCTCGCGCTCAGGTCCACCAGGCTGCCGGTCGCGCCGCCGAGCTCGGTGAAGGTGCCGGCGGCGGGGTCGAAGCGCCGGATCGACGTGTCGAGACCGTCGGCGAACAGGGCGAGCAGCCGGCCGTCCCCGGCCCCGGCCAGTCCGACCGGGCACCCGCTCATCCCGGCGGTGAGGTTCCGGTGGCCGTCGTCGAAGATCGCCCGGCCGCCGATCAGGCCGGGCGGGGTGATGCCGAGGTAGGCCAGCCGCCAGCCGGCGTCGTCGCGCCACCAGGTGGGGGACGCGGCTTCCGCCGCCGGGACGCCGAGCTCCTGCCGGGCCCCGGTGACGGCGTCGACGAGGTGCAAAGCGGCGTTGTAGAGCCCCGGCTCCCGATCGGCGACCGACCAGGTGAGCACGGCGAGGGTGTGCCCGTCCGGCCGCGCGGCGACTTCGACGACGTGCCGCGGGCCGAAGTCGCCGAGGGGGCGGAGGCCGCGGGTCGACGGATCGAGGAGCCACAGGCGATCAGGCGGGTCGACGCTGTCCCACGTGGGTGCTCCGGCCGCGCCGACCACGCGAACCCGAGGGTCGGCCGCTTCCTTCTCCGCCGGTGCGACGAGCACCACCGCGCCGTCCGGCAGCAGCGCGTACTCGTGGATTCCCGCCGGCCAGTCCGTCAGCTGCTCCGGCTCGCCGCCTTCCCGGGCCACCCGGTACAGCTGTGCGGTCCCGCGCTCAGCCCGGTCGGAGAGGAAGCAGACCGACGCGGAATCCGGCGACCACCGCGGTTCCCGGTCTTCCGCCGCACTCGGCGCCGGCTCGCGGGGCGGCGCACTCGCGTCCACGGGACCGGCCCGCACCTCGCTCACCGGGTGCTGCCCCGGCTGCCCCACCGGCGAACTCGCGAACACCACCCACCGGCCGTCCGGTGACACCCGCGGCGTCTTCGGCACCATCCGGTCGACCACGGCTTCCGCCGTCAGTTCCCCCATGGGCCCCAGTGTGCCCGAAACCGATCAACTCCGGCCCGCGGCCAGCAGGTGCTCGTGGCCGCCCGCTTCGCGCAGGACCGGGGCCTCCGGCGTCCCCGCGTCCGGGTCGTCCGCGCGGACCGCCGCCAGGAAGCGGACCACCGCGCGGGGTTCCGGGAAGACCTCGCCACCCAGGTAGGTCAGGACCGTCGCCCCGGTGGTGTCTTCGATCGCCGCCGCCCAGCCGTGGACTTCGTCCCAGACCAGGGCCAGGTCGTGGCCGGGGAAGCGGGACAGGCGCCAGTCGAGGGCGATGTAGGCCGCCGCGGGGGTGCCCGCGTCGAGCGTGCAGGACTCCAGGCCCACCCCCACGGCCCGGGCCACCGCCCCCACGTAGCCGCGCAACCGCCGCTCGAACGAGAACTCCGTGTCGCGCCCGAAGTCGATCAGAATGCTCAACGCCGCCTCGCTTTCCCCATTGCGCCGCGGGATCTTCCGCGGTCGCCCGATCGGGTACCCCGGGGTACCGCCGCTCAATCCGGCGAACCGGACAGCTCCCGCCAGGCGAGATGTCGTCCATCCGGCGACATCTTTCTTGTCATCGAAATGACGACATGTTAGAACGGAACCACCCGAGAGAAAGGCACCATGACCCCGTGACCGCATCGATCGAACTCCCGACCGGTTACCAGCACCCCGCCGTCCCCCCGCTGCTCGGCTACCTCCGCGACGTCACCGCCGAGCTCGGGATCGGCCTCGAGTCCTGCACCCTCGACCACGACCGCCCGGTCTCGGCCTACGTCGCCCTCGACACCCGGCTGCCGCACTACCCCGACCGCGACGTGGCCCTGCTGTGGGACGAGGAACGCGGCTGGGCGGCCGCGATCGAGACGCACTCCGGCGAGGACCTGATCGTCCTGCGCCACCTGGGCGGCCCCACCGTCGTCCCGTCGCCGCGCCGGGTCGCGCAGTTCGTCACCGCTCTGCACGAAGACGACCACACCGTGGGCCGTCCCGACCCCGTCGAGCTCCGGACCGCGGGCGACGCCGCCGAACTCGCCGCCCTGCTGCGCCGGCCGGCCGCGGCCCGATGACGGCGCCGCTGCCGCTGCCCGAGAGCTTCGCGCTCACCTTCCGCGGCTACGACCGCGCGCAGGTCGACGAGCGGATCGACGAACTCCTCGCCGAAATCCGCCTGCTCACCACCGACCGGGACGCGGCCGTCGCCGAGGCCGAACACCTCGCGCGGCAGCTCGAGCGGGCCCGCACCGACCACGCCGAGCTGAGCGCCCGCGCCGACCGGCTGTGCCGCGAACCCGCCGACCCGGCCGCCGTCGGCGACCGCGTCCGGCACCTGCTGGAACTGGCGCACGCGGAAGCCGGCGAGATCGTGGTCACGGCTCGGGAGCGGGCCGCCGCAATCGTCGCCGAAGCGGATGAGGCCGCCGAGCGGCGCACCGCCGACGCCCGCGCGCGGGCCTACCGGATCGTCGACGACGCCCGCCGCCGGGCCGACCGGCTGGCCGCCGTCGAACGGCGCACCGCCGACCGGCTGCGGCGGATCGACGCCTTCCTCGCCGAGGCCGAATCGGTCCTCGGGGAGCAAACGCCGCTCCGCGCCGTCGCCTGATGCGCGTCCGGCGTCGTGAACCGCTTACGGGAATGAGTCTTTCACGACGTCCGGCGCGCCACCACGGCCCCCGGTGAGGCAGGATCAGGGGGTGACCATCGATCAGGCCGGGGCGCCGGAAGCCCCGGCTTTCCCCGCGCACGAAGCCCGCGTCGACGCACTGAGACGGCAGCTCACCGCGATCGACGGCGAAGCGACCGTCCGGCTCGCGAAGCGGACCTCCAACCTGTTCCGCTCCCGGGCCGCCGCGAAGCACCCCGGGCTGGACGTCTCCGGGTTCGCCCACGTGCTGCACGTCGACCCCGGGGCCCGCACCGCCGACGTCGAAGGGATGGTCACCTACGAGCAGCTCGTCGACGCCACCCTGCCGCACGGGCTGATGCCGCTGGTCGTGCCGCAGCTGAAGACCATCACGCTCGGCGGCGCGGTGACCGGGCTCGGCATCGAGTCCTCGTCCTTCCGCAACGGCATGCCGCACGAGTCGGTGCTGGAGCTCGAGGTGCTCACCGGGGACGGCCGGATCGTCGTCGCCACGCCGGACAACGAGCACCGCGACCTGTTCCACGGCTTCCCGAACTCCTACGGCACCCTCGGCTACGCGCTCCGGCTGAAGATCCTGCTCGAACCGGTCAAACCGTTCGTCGAGCTGCGCCACGTCCGCTTTCACGACCGGGCCACCTACTTCACCGCCCTGCGCGAAGCCTGCGACAGCGGTGAGAACGACTTCGTCGACGGCACCGTCTTCGGGCCGGACGAGCTGTATCTGACGCTCGGGACGTTCACCGACACCGCGCCCGCCACCAGCGACTACACCTGGCTGGACATCTACTACCGGTCCATCCAGCGCCGCGGGACCGACCACCTCACGGTCCGGGACTACCTCTGGCGCTGGGACACCGACTGGTTCTGGTGCTCGCGCGCGTTCGGCGTCCAGCACCGGCTGCCGCGGCTGCTGCTCGGCCGCCGGTTCCTGCGGTCCTCGGTGTACTGGAAGGCCGTCGCGCTCGATCGCCGGTTCCGGATCGCCGAGCGGCTGCTGAAGCTCCGGCGGCTGCCGCCGGAGGAGACGATCGTGCAGGACATCGAGGTCCCGCTCGACCGGGCCGCGGAGTTCCTCGAGTTCTTCGAACGCGAAATCCCGATCAGCCCGGTCTGGATCTGTCCGCTGCGCCAGCGGCCCGGTGGCGTCCGCTGGCCGCTGTACGAACTGGACCCCGAAGAGCTCTACGTCAACTTCGGGTTCTGGTCGGCCGTGCCCCTCGACCCCGGCGAGCGCGACGGCGTGCACAACCGGATGATCGAAGCCGAGGTCACCCGCCTCGGCGGGCACAAGTCGCTCTACTCGGACAGCTTCTACACCGAGGACGAGTTCTGGCGGCTCTACAACGGCGACGCCTACCGCGAGCTGAAGCGCGCCTACGACCCGCGCGAGCGGCTGCTCGGCCTCTACGAAAAATGCGTCCGCCGCCGGTGAAAGGAACGAACGTGACCCAGGAGAACATCACCGTCGGCGCCGTCTTCGAGCGGCTGCTCGGACCCCGCGCCGAGGTGTCGATCACCGCCTACGACGGCAGCCGCAGCGGCCCGGCCGACGCGCCGGTGGCCATCGAGGTGCGCTCGCCGCTGGCCCTGGACTACCTCATGTCCTCCCCCGGCGACCTCGGTCTCGCCCGCGCGTACGTCGCCGGCGCGCTCGACGTCACCGGCGACCTCTACACGGCGCTGCACGCGCTGGCCGCGCAGGTCGACCAGCTCACCCCGGCCGACCGGCTGTGGCTGCTGCGCAAGCTCGGCCCGCGCCACCTGCGGCTGGTCAAGCCGCCGGCCGAGGAGCACCCGAGCCGGTTCCGGCGCGGGCTGACCGCGCTGCGGCACTCGAAGGAGCGCGACAGCGAGGCCATCGCCAGCCACTACGACGTGTCCAACCGGTTCTACGAGCTGGTCCTCGGCCCGTCGATGGCCTACACGTGCGCGGTGTTCCCGCACGAGGACGCCACCCTGGAGGAGGCGCAGGCGCACAAGTTCGACCTCGTCTGCAAGAAGCTCGGCCTCAAGCCCGGGATGAAGCTGCTCGACGTCGGCTGCGGCTGGGGCGGGATGGTGGCGCACGCCGTCCGTCACTACGGCGTCGAAGCCATCGGCGTCACCCTTTCGCGTGAACAAGCCCAGTGGGCGCAGAAGAACATCGTCGCGCTGGGTATCGCCGACCGCGCCGAGATCCGCCACCAGGACTACCGGGACGTCACCGAGACCGGGTTCGACGCGATCTCCTCGATCGGCCTGACCGAGCACATCGGGGCCCGCAACGTGCCCGGCTACTTCCGCTTCCTGGCCGGCAAGCTCAAGGCGCACGGACGGCTGCTCAACCACTGCATCACCAACCCGGACACCAGCGTCGCGCACCGCTCGCGCGGGTTCATCGACCGCTACGTCTTCCCCGACGGCGAGCTCGAGGCCCCCGGCGAGCTGATGACGGCCATGCACGACGCCGGCCTGGAGGTGCGGCACGCGGAGAACTTCCGCGAGCACTACGCGAAGACCCTCGCCGGGTGGTGCGCCAACCTCGACGCGAACTGGGACGAGGCCGTCGCCGAGGCGGGCGCCGGGCGCAGCCGGGTGTGGGCGCTCTACCTCGCGGCCTGCCGGCTGGCCTTCGAACGCCGCGAGATCGAACTGCACCACATCCTGGGCGTGCGGACCGACAGCGACGGCGGAATGGGCATGCCGCTGCGACCCGATTGGGGAGTTTGACCACCGGGGGTGGCCACTCCGGACGCGCAATGGAAGGATGGGGGGTGAGACCGGGTGTCCGAACGGGACGCCCAGGCTCACTACAAAGAGTAGGTATTGGTATGGCTCAGGGCAGTGTCAAGTGGTTCAACGGCGAAAAGGGCTTCGGCTTCATCGCGCAGGACGGCGGGGGTCCGGACGTGTTCGTCCACTACTCCGAGATCCAGGGCAGCGGCTTCAAGTCGCTCGACGAGGGTCAGCGCGTGGAGTTCGAAATCGGCCAGGGCCAGAAGGGCCCGCAGGCCCAGCGCGTCAGCGTCATCTGAGCCACGAGGCAGCCTGAGGCCCTCGCCCCGACCAGGGGCGGGGGCCTTACTCGTTCCGGGCTCCGACCACACTGCGGATTCACAACGATCAGGTAACGTGGACCGGGTACGAGAGCACCCCCCGTGTGCCGGCGTCCGGTCGGCCTCACTCTCGCACCGTGGCCATCCGAGGCAGATCACCGGCAGGAGCGGTGACGCGCCCGGCCACCCGCAGACCGCTGACCGCCGGGTGTTCCGCTCCCCGGCCTCCCGCGCCCCCGCGCGGCGTAGACCTCGAATCGAGTAGTGCATGACCGCCTCCGTGAAGGCAGCCCGGCCGGCCCCGAAGCCCGTCCTCTCCGGCAAGCAGACAATCCCCGAGCTCATCACCATCCGCACGTTCCTGCTGGTCCCGTTCCTCGCGCTGGCCGTCGCCGTCCCGGTGTTCTGGGGCTGGGGCGTCAGCTGGCTCGACCTCACCATCGCCGGCGCGTTCTTCGTGGTCTCGACGCTCGGGATCACCGTCGGTTACCACCGCTACTTCACCCACGGCTCCTTCCGCGCGAAGCGGGCGCTGCGGATCGCGCTGGCCGTCGCCGGCGGGCTCGCGGCGCAGGGTCCGGTGCTCGTCTGGGTCGCCGACCACCGGCGCCACCACGCCTTCTCCGACCGCGAAGGCGACCCGCACTCGCCGTGGTTGTTCGGGACCTCGCCGCTGGCGCTGGCCCGCGGGTTCTGGCACGCGCACATGGGCTGGCTCTTCGGCCGCGACAAGACCAACGTCGACCGGTTCGCCCCGGACCTGGCCGCCGACCGCGACCTGCGCGTCGTCGACCGGCTCTTCCCGCTGTGGGTGGTGCTGAGCCTGCTGCTCCCGCCGCTGCTCGGCGGCCTGATCACGCTGTCGTGGTGGGGTGCGCTGACCGCGTTCCTGTGGGCGGGCCTGGCGCGGATCTCGTTCCAGCACCACGTGACGTGGTCGGTGAACTCGATCTGCCACATGATCGGCGAGCGCCCGTTCGCCAGCCGCGACCGCTCGGCGAACTTCTGGCCGCTGGCCATCCTGTCGATGGGCGAGTCCTGGCACAACACCCACCACGCCGACCCGACGTCGGCCCGGCACGGCGTGCTGCGCGGCCAGCTCGACGTCTCCGCGCGGGTGATCTGGGTGTTCGAGAAGCTGGGCTGGGCGTGGAACGTCCGCTGGCCGACGGCGAAGCGGCTGGCCGCGCTGGCCCGCTGATGGACACCGTCGCGCTGACCTTCGACGACGGCCCGTACCCGGAGACGACCCCCGCGCTGCTGGCCGCCCTCGACGGGACACCGGCGACGTTCTTCCTGTGGGGCGAGCACGCCGAGGCGCACCCCGCGCTGGTCCGGGCGATCGCCGCGGCCGGGCACGTGATCGGCAACCACACCTGGACCCACCCGCGGCTGACCACCCTTGGCCCGGAGGCCCGCGCCGAGGAGGTCCGGCGCACGCAGGACCTCCTCGCCGAGCTCACCGGCACCCGCCCGGTCCTGTTCCGGCCGCCCTACGGCGACACCGGCCCGGAGGTCGCGGAAACCGTTGCGGCGCAAGGGCTCACCGAGGTGCTGTGGACGGTCGACACCCGCGACTGGGCCGGCTGCCCCGCGGACGAGATCGTCGCCGCGGCCGGGGAAGCGCAGCCGGGCGGCGTCGTGCTGATGCACGAAGGCCGCCCGGCCACCCTCGATGCGGTCCCCCGCATCCTCGCCGCGCTCACCGAGCGCGGGCTGCGGCCCGGCCCGGTCCCCCGCCGGTGACCGCCGCCCGGAGGTCGCGACTGACTCATTCGCGGCACCGGCGACCGGAGGTGGGTCAGGGGTTGAGGGCGAAGTACGCGGGCTTCGGGCGCAGGTTCTCGTCGAAGAGGCAGGCCGCCCCTTCGCCCGGGAAGACGTCCGGGACCCACGAGTGCCGGTCGGTGAAGCCCCACGTCGTGAACTCGACGCACTTGCGGACGGCGTGGCAGCCGTCCCACAGCTGCCCGAAGTAGCTCGCCTGGGTCGCGAGCTTGGCCGGGTCGGCCGGGGTCGGGATCCGGACGTCCGCCTCGGTGACCGCGGTCTCCACGCCGATCTTGGCGAAGCGGGCCAGGTTTTCGCGGTACTGGCCGGGGAAGCCGTACTGGATCGACAGGTGCCCCTGGATGCCGACGCCGTCGATCGGCACGCCCTGCCGGCGCAGCGTCTTCACCAGGTCGTACACCGCGTCGCTCTTCGGGTTGATCCCTTCGATGTTGTAGTCGTTGATGTAGAGCTTCGCGTGCGGGTCGGCCGCGTGCGCCCAGCGGAAGACGTCGGCGACGAAGCCGTCGCCGAGCTTCTGCCGGAAGACCGTGTCACGCCGGGTGCCGTCCTCGTTGAAGATCTCGTTGACGACGTCCCAGGCGCGGATCTTTCCCTTGTACCGCTTGACTTCCGTGGTGATGTGGTCGCGCAGCACCCGGCGCAGCTCGTCGGCGGGCAGCGCGCCGACCCAGTCCGGAAGCTGGGAGTGCCAGACCAGCGTGTGCCCGCGGACGGTCTTGTGGTGCGCTTGCGCATACTTGACGATCGCGTCCGCACCGGACCAGTCGTACTGGCCCCGCACGGCCTCGATCGTGCCCCACTTCATCTCGTTCTCGGGCGTCACATTGTCGAATTCCCGGGTGAGCACCGCCCGGTAATCGGTTTCCGAAGCGAGGTACGCGGCGGCCACCGCGCTGCCGACGTAACGGTTCGTGGTGTATTGCAGCGGCACTGACGCAGATGCCGCAGGCGCCTGCCACACCGCAATACCCAGAGTGGCCGCCACCGCCAGCATGAGCCGTTTCTTAGGAATTCTTCCCAGCATCTTCATCCTCCGCGAGACAATGGTGCTCCGAAACTTTCCAACCGTTTCAAATCAGGTTTCGATGACCTAGAATCTCCTCCATGACAACGAAGTCTGACGAGCTCGAGCCGACCGAGACCCGGGTGACCATCGCCCGGATCGCCGCCGAGACCGGTGTCTCCGTCCCGACAGTTTCGAAAGTGTTGAACGGGCGTCCCGACGTCGCCGAAAGCACGCGCGCCCGCGTCGAAGCCGTCATCGGGAAATACGGGTACCGGCGCCGCGCCGACGAACGTTCCCGCCGTTCCCGGCTCCTGGAACTGATGTTCCACGAACTCGAAAGCACCTGGGCTCTTGAAATCATCCGCGGCGTCGAGTGCGTCGCCCGCGAAAACGGAATGGCGGTCGTGCTGGCGGAATCGTCGGGCCGGCACACGCCCGGGCAGAGCTGGCTGGAGAGCGTCCTCGCCCGGCGGCCGGTCGGCATCGTTTCGGTGTGCTCGGACTTCACCGGCGGGCAGCTGGCGAAGCTCCGGGCCCGGGACATCCCGCTGGTCGTGGTCGACCCGGCCGGTGCGCCGGGACCGGAGACGCCCTCGATCGGGGCGACGAACTGGCAGGGCGGGCTGACGGCCACCCGGCACCTCGTGGACCTGGGCCACCGCCGGATCGCGATGATCGGCGGACCGGAGGGGGTGCTGTGCAGCCGGGCCCGGATCGACGGGTACCGCACGGCGCTGGAGACGGCCGGCCTGGCCTTCGACCCGGCGCTGGTGCGCCGCGGCGACTTCCACGTCCGGGCCGGCTACCGGGAACTGGCATCACTGCTCACCCTCCCGGACCGGCCGACGGCGGTGTTCGCCGGCAGCGACCTGCAGGCCCTCGGCGTGTACGAGGCGGCGCGCGACGCGGGGCTGCGCATCCCGGACGACCTTTCCGTGGTGGGCTTCGACGACCTGCCGATCGCCCGCTGGCTGACCCCGGAGCTGACGACGGTCCGCCAGCCCCTGCAGGAGATGGCGGCGGCCGGCGCCCGGCTGGCGATTTCGCTGGCCCGTGGGGTCGATCCGGAGAGCCATCGCCTGGAGCTGGCGACCAGCCTGGTCGTCCGGCACAGCACGGCGGCGCCGGCCCACCGGGGTTACCGGGTGCTGACCGGCGGCGCGAGCTAGCGATCGCGGCTGATCCACGGCCGGCGGGCGCGGCGCCGGTCGATCAGCGGCTTCCGGGCCCCGGAACTGTCGGTGCCCACCGGTAGAGTGGAATTCGGGGGGCGCCCCCGGCGGGCGGGCGTTCGAGCGGGCGTCCGGCAGCGTTGCCCGACGGCGCGGACCCGGGCCACTCCCGCTCACCACGGCCACCGTGTGCTCTCCGGTGGCCCCAGGTAACTCGGCCTCAGCCCGCCGGTGTCGATCACCAGCTTCTGCAGGACCACCGCCGGGTCGACCATCCAGAACTTCAGCACGTGCGGCCCCGCGGCCTCGATCGTGTGGCGCGTCGAGGTCAGGTTCACGTTGTCCGAAGTGGTCCGTTCCCACTGCCGGTTCATGGCCGTGTCGTCCGCGCCCGTGGCCGTCGTGATGTTGACGACCTGCGGTTCCGCGTCGTCGAACGAGACCGCGTACCTCAGCCCGTCGCCCGGGAGCACGTTGCTGCGCGGGGACAGGTACGCCCACACCGTCACCGGCCCGGTCGTGAACAGCGTCGCCCGGTACTCCAGGCGCGGCCCCGTCCCCGGTGCGCGGCTCCCCGCCGTCACCGGGAACGGGGTCATCCCCGCGCCGGTCCGTCCGATGTCCGGGATGCGCCGCCAGCCGGCGTCCGCCGTCCCGATGGTGGCGCTGCAGTGCTCGGCCTCCATCGACACGTACCCGCCGGCCTCGACGAACCCGCGCCGCCACGACGGCGGCAGCGCCGGGTTGCGCACCACCGCGTCCACCACCACCGAGCCGCCCGCGCCCGACACCGTGATCGGGACCGTCGTCGCGCCCTTCGGAGCCCGGGCCCAGTCGATCCGGACGGTCATCCGCAGCTCCTCGGTCACCCGGCCGCCGCGCGGCTCGATCAGCACCCACGGCACTCCGGCGGAAACCGTGCAGCGGAACGGTTCCCGGCCGCGGTTGAAGACGTCGACATACTGCGGCGGCGCACTCTGGTACGGGCTGAACTCCGGCAGCACCGGACGCCCGGGCGCACCCGGCCACGCCTGCTCGGAGCCGTCGACGGCGACCGCCAGCGACGCCGCCGCCGGCAGGTCGAGGCGTTTCACCGCCGGGAAGATCACGTCCGGCAGGGCCACGTTGTCCTTCTCCGGCTGCTGCCACGGCGCGTTCGGCCCGTAGCGCTCGACGTCGCCGTAGTCGATGTGCGGCTGGGTCTGGAAGCCCTTCCACTTTCCGCCTGCGATCCCGGTGTTGTACTTCTCCGCCAGCGCGAGATCGTCGGCGAAGCGGGCCTCCGTGACGGCGGCGAGGCCGTTCGCCGAAGCCCGCCCCTGAGCGGCGTAGAGCAGGTTGGTGAATTCGGCGCGCCGCAGCGCGTACAGGTTCGCCGTCGCCTTCGTCGCGTAGAGCACCAGCTCGTAGAAGGCATCCCGGTAGGCCGCGGGCAGCCGCGCGGAGATCTTCTCCGCCCGGGCCGAGAGGTCCTGCCACTCCTGCGTGACCCGGTCCAGCTCGCGGTAGTTGACCCGGCTGAACGGCGTCATCTGGTCGTCGTAGGTGATCGTGCCGGCCGGGTCCACCGTGATCCGCCGGTTCAGCAGCTCCGGCTTGCGGCGGGACTGCAGGCGCCCGTAGTCGTGCAGCACTCCGGCGACGTCGCCGGCCAGCCCCGCACCGAAGTTCTCCGACGCGAACGAACGCTCCCAAATGGACAGTCGCTCGACCGGCAGCGAAGCGGGGTCCCAGGCGTAGTCGAGGAAGAACTGCAGCGGCAGCTCGTTGCCCTTCATGTCCCCGACGTTGGCCACCCACAGCCGGTCGTTGCCGTAGGCGAACGCCTGGTGCAGCTGCTCCCAGGTGTTCGCCAGCAGCGCGGTGTCGACCCACTTGTAGTTGCGGCCGCCGCCGACGTAGTCGAAGTGGTAGTACAGCCCGTACCCGCCGGGGTGCGGCGGCAGCGACCGGTCGGGCATCTTGCGGATGTTGCCCCAGTTGTCGTCGGTGAACACGACGATGACGTCGTCCGGCGGGCGCAGGCCCTTCGCCCAGTACCGCTGGACTTCCTTGTACAGCGTCCAGACCTGCGGGACGTCCGTCGAGAGCTCGCGCGCCAGGATCTCCCGCTCGGTGGCGATGATCTCGCGCATCAGCTCGATGCCGTCGCCGTCGGGCAGGCCGACGTCGCCGTTGCCGCGCATGCCGAGCGTGACGACGCCTTCGAAGTCCTCGCGGGCCATCCGGCGGATGCCGTCGGTCCAGTAGGCCTTGATCGCCTCGCCGTTGCGGCGGAAGCTCCACTCCCCCGTGCCGCCGTACGGGTCGTGGCCCGGCGTGGTGATGTTCCCGGCCGCGTCGCGGACCGCGGGCACCGCGTGCCGGTTCCACTCCTCGATCCCGCGCATCATCGGCGCCTCGTGCGAGGTGCCCATCACGATGCCGTACTCCTTGGCCGTCGCGTGGTTGAGCGGGTCGTCCTCGGCGAACGCCCGCCCCCACACCGCCGGCCACAGGTAGTTGGCCCGCAGCCGGAGCATGGTCTCGAAGACCTTGGCGAAGAACAGGTGGTTGAAGCCGTTCGGGAACCCGGGCGCCTGGCCCGGGCCGAAGTACGCCGGGGCCCAGGTGCCCAGCGCCGGGTTCTCGTCGTTGATGAAGAACCCGCGGTACTTCACGTGCGGGGTGCCGAGGCTGAACCGCTCGCCCGGCAGGTGCAGCTCCGCCTGCTTGCGCGGCGGCACGTCCGCCCACCAGTACCAGGGCGAAACGCCGATGCGCCGGGAAACCTCGTAGACGCCGTAGATCACGCCACGCTGGTCGCTGCCGGTGAGCACGAGCCGGCCGTCGACGACCTGGCTCAGCGACGTCTCCCACTTCCCGGCGATCCCGGTGACGTCGAGCTTGCCCGCCGCGACCAGGTCGTCGACCAGCGGGCTGTGGCCCAGCGTGCCGACCACGACGACCGGACCGTGCGCGGGGACGACGTCGGCCGACACGGCGGGCCGCACGCCGGTCACTCGCTCGATGTCGGCGGCCAGGTCGCCCACGACCCGCCGCACGCCGGGGAGGTCGCCCGAGCCGACCACGATCGTCGCGGCCTTTCCCCGTGCCACCAGCGGGAAGCCGGTCCCGGCCTCGGCGAGGCCCGGCACGGTGACGGACCCCGCCGCCCCGGCCACGGCGAGTAGTTGCAGGAAGGCACGGCGATGTACCTCGGACGGCACGGAGACCTCCTGAGTCAGCCCTTCACGGATCCGGTCAGCCCGCCGACGATGCGCCGTTCGGCGAGCACGAAGAACGCGAGCGCCGGGATCGCCGACAGGGCGGTGAACGCGAGCACCCTGGCGGTGTCCTGGGAGAACTGGGACTGGAACATCGCGACGCCGAGCGGGAGCGTGAAGTGCCCGGAGTCGTTGAACACGAGCAGCGGCAGCAGGTAGGCGTTCCAGCTGGTGACGAAGGCGAGCACGGCGACCGTGGTGAGCGCGGGCGTCGACAGCGGCAGCAGGATCCGCCAGAAGAACCCGAGCCGGGTGGCGCCGTCGAGCACGGCCGCGTCCTCGATCTCGCCCGGGATGGCGTGCATGAACGGCCGCAGGATCACGATCGTCACCGGCAGCGAGAACGCCGCCTCGGGGATCGCCACCCCCCAGAAGCTCTCGAGCATGCCCAGCTGGCGAAGCCACAGGTACAGCGGCAGCGTCGCCACCGTCAGCGGGAACAGCAAGCCGATGGTGAACAGCGTGTACAACGCCTCGCGGCCCTTGAACTGGTACCGCGACAGGGCGTACCCGGCCATCGACCCGAGGGCGACCGCGACCGCGGTCGCGATCACGGCGATCAGTGCGCTGTTGCCCAGGAACGTCCAGAACGCGCTCGAGCCCAGGACCGAGGCGTAGTTGTCGGTCACCCACGGGCCGGGCAGCCCGGCCGGGTCGGAGTTGATCTGGGCGTTGGTGCGGAACCCGCCGAGCACGACGAACAGCAGCGGCACGACCGTCACGCCGATGACGACGATCGCCGCGAGGTAGCCCATCGACAGGCCGAACTTGCCGGACCGCATCAGCCCACCATCCTGGTCAGGGCGCCCTCGGTGTCGCGGCGGAGCGCGAACCGCTGGTAGAGCAGGGCGAACAGGAAGCAGATGACGAAGAGGATCACCGCCACCGCCGAACCGAACCCGAACTCGTAGCGCTTGAAGCCGTGGTCGATCAGGTAGGTCGCCATCGTCGTCGACGCGTTGGCCGGGCCGCCCTGGGTCATGATCCAGACCAGGTCGAACAGCTGGAGCGAGCCGATCACCGACAGGAAGATCCAGATCCGGATCGTCGGGCCGAGCAGCGGCAGCACGACGTGCCGGGTGGTCTGCCACGCCGACGCGCCATCGAGCGCCGCGGCTTCGCGCAGTTCGGCCGGCACGCCCTGCAGGCCGGCGAGCAGCAGGATGATGCCGAAGCCGATGTACTTCCAGGTGATCACCGCGAACATCGTGTAGAGCACGATGCCCGGGTCCGCCAGCCAGTTGTGCACCAGCCCACCGAGCCCGGCACCCTTCAGCACCTGGTCGGCGAACGCGCCCGGCTGCAACATCAGCGACCAGATGACCGCGGTGATCGCTTCGGACAGCACGTAGGGAGCGAACACCAGGGCGCGCAGCACGGTGCGGCCCCGCAGCTTCCGGTTGAGCAACATCGCCAGCCCGATCGACAGCGGCAGCTGCACCACGATCGACAACCCGGCGATGATCAGGTTGTGCACGATCGCGCTCTGGAACACCGAGCCGTTGAACGCGTCGGCGTAGTTGTCGAAGCCCACGAAGTCGTCGAGCGCGCCGAAGCCGTTCCACTTGAACAGGCTGTAGAAGGCGGCGATCCCGATCGGCACCAGGACGAACCCGATGAACACCAGCAGGGCCGGCCCGAGCAGCACCACCAGTTCCAGGCGTTTGCCGAGACCGGAGCGTTTCACCCGGGCGTGGACCGCCGGCGCGGGCGGCCGCGCCGCCGCCCGCGCCGGGGTCGTCGCCGTGGTCACTTGTTGCCCGCCGCGGCCTGGTTGACGGCGGTCACGATGCCTTCGGGGGTGCCCTGGCCGGCGAACATGTTGGCCACCGCGTCGTTCAGCGCGGCGCCGACCGCCGTCGGGAAGGCCCGGTCGAAGTACATCTGCACGTACGGCGCCTTCGTGCCGTAGTCGTTGACCTGCCGGAGCACGTCGGTCTTCAGCGACTTCGCGGCCGCGGCGTTCACGGGCAGGCCGGTCCCCTTCGCGGCGAGCTCGGTCTGCACCGGCTCACTGACCAGGTACTGCAGGAAGGCCGTGCACGCCTTGGCGGCCCGGGTGGTGCAGGCGTATCCGTCACCGCCGCCGAGCGCGGCCGCCGGGTCGCCCTGGCCGCCCGCCACGGTCGGGAACGGGAACCAGCCGATCTTCGAGTCCAGGTCCTTGTCCTCGGTCAGCGACGACATCGTGCCGGGCTCCCAGTCGCCCTGCAGTTCCATCGCGGCCTTGCCGTTGGCGACCAGGCCGGCGGAGCTGCCCGCGCCCTGCTGGGCGGGTGTGCCGGCGAACCCGGTCTGGAACGGTTCGGTGGCCAGGAAGTTCTTCAGGTCCTGCCCGGCCTTCGTCCAGCACGGGTCCTCGAGCTTGACCGCCTTCACCGACTGCTGGAGCACCGCGGTCGAGCATTCGCGGATGGCGAAGTAGTTGAAATAGAAGGCATCCGGCCAGCGGTCCTTGCCGCCGACCGAGATCGGCGCGATGTTCTTGGCCTTCAACGCCGTGACGGCGGCGTTCAGCTCGTCCATGGTCTTCGGCGGGGTGGTGATCCCCGCCTGCTGGAACAGGTCCTTGCGGTACCAGAAGCCGACGAAGTGCTGCGTGAACGGCACGCCGTACTGCTTGCCGTCGACCTGCCACTTCTCGCCGAACTTGCCGGTGGCCTGCTCGATCCACGACTTCGTGTCTTCGGTGATGTCGGCGACCTTGCCCGAGGTGATCTGCCCAGCCAGGTCGCCCGCGCCCCAGGACTGGTAGATGTCCGGCGGCTCGGCCGACTGCAGGGCGAGCGGGACCTTCGTGTTGAAGTCCTCGTTCTGCAGCGGCTGGGCCTTGATCGTGACTTCGGGGTGCGCCTTCTGGTAGTCGGCGACCACCTGGGCCCAGACCGACTTGATCGGGTCGGTGGTGCCGTTGTGCCACCAGGTCAAGGTGACCGGGCCGCTCGGCTGAGCGGGGGTTTCGCTCCCCCCGCTGCACGCGGACAGCGCCAGCGGGGCAATGGCCGCCAGGGCGGCGAGAACGGTGATCCGGCGTTTCACAAACATCGTGGGTCCACTCCTGACAGCTTCGGCCGAGTTGGACGGGGCGGCTTCCGCGCCCGGGTTGGCGAAGAGTCTGCTCCCGGGACAAATGCCGTGTCAATCGTTGTCGATAACGTTTTCTATGGCTAGTCTGAGCCGATGCAGCCCAGTTCCAGGGTGACCATCCGTGACGTCGCCGCCCGGGCCGGCGTCTCGGTGGCCACGGTTTCGAAGGTGATCAACGAGCGCTACGGCGTCTCCGCCGCGACGCTCGCGCGAGTCCGCGCCGTGATCGAAGAGCTCGGTTACGAAGCGAGCCTGGTGGCGCAGAGCCTGAGAAACCACCGGACGAACGTCATCGGCATCCTGGTCGCCGACCTCGAACCGTTCTCGACCGAGCTGCTCAAGGGAGCCGCGGACGCCATCCGCGGCAGCGGCTTCGAACTCGTCGTCTACTCCGCGGGCGGCCGCACCGGAGACCCGGTGGGCTGGGAGAAGCGCTACCTCTCCCGGCTGAGCGGCACCCTCGTCGACGGCGCCGTGCTGGTCACCCCCGCCGTCTCGCTGGAAGCGGTGCCGGGCACGCCGGTCGTCGCCGTCGACCCGCACACCGGGCCGTCGCACCTGCCGACCATCGACTCGGACAACCTGCGCGGCGCCCAGCTGGCCACCGAGCACCTGCTCGACCTGGGCCACCGGCGGATCGCGTTCCTCGCCGGCCGGCCCGACCTGCAGTCGGCCGAACTGCGGAAGACCGGGTACCTGCGGGCTCTGACGGCGGCGGGCATCGCGCCCGACGAGGACCTGATCCGGATCGGCGCCTACGACCCGGAGGTCTCCGCGGCCTCGGCGCACGCCCTGCTGACCGGCCCGGACCGGCCGACCGCGGTGTTCGCCGCGAACGACATCTCCGCCATCGCGACCGTGGGCGCGGCCCGCGAGCTCGGGCTCGCCGTGCCCGACGACCTTTCCGTGGTGGGCTTCGACAACGTGCCCGAGTCGGCGCTCTGCAGCCCGCCACTGACCACAGTGGACCAGCCGATCCGCGAGATGGGGCACCGGGCCATCCGGATGCTCATCGCGCTGATCAACGGCGACGAGGTCGAGCGGACCCACGTCACGCTCGACACCGGCCTGGTGGTGCGGCACTCCACCCGCGCCCTCCCCTGAACCTCCCCCTCCTCACTCCTCCCCAGACGAAGGGCGGACCAGCCTTGACCACGCAGCCCACCACGGCCGGAGAGCCGTGGCGCGACCCCGCGGCCGACCCGGGCGAGCGCGTCCGCGCCCTGATGGCCCGGATGACCCTGCGCGAGAAGCTCGCCCAGCTCTACGGGGTCTGGGTCGGCATCGACTCCGGCGGCGAAATGGCGCCGCACCAGCACGACTTCGTCGACGCGGCGGTGGACCTCGACGACCTGGTCCGGCACGGCATCGGGCAGCTGACCCGCGCGTTCGGCACCCGGCCGGTCGACCCGGTGATCGGCGCGCACAGCCTCGCGCGCACCCAGCGGCAGATCGTCACCAGCAGCCGGTTCGGGATTCCCGCGGTGGTGCACGAAGAATGCCTGACCGGGCTGGCCGCGTGGCAGGCGACCATCTTCCCCGCCCCGCTGTCGTGGGGCGCGACCTTCGACCCGGACCTGATCCGCCGGATGGCGGAGAAGATCGGGCGGACCATGCGGGAGATCGGGGTGCACCAGGGCCTCGCACCGGTCCTCGACGTGGCGCGCGACCTGCGCTGGGGCCGGGTCGAGGAGACCATCGGCGAGGACCCCTACCTGGTCGGGACGATCGGCAGCGCGTACGTCGCCGGGCTCGAATCGGCCGGCATCGTCGCCACGCTGAAGCACTTCGTCGGGTACTCCGCCTCACGCGCCGGGCGCAACCTGGCCCCGGTCTCGGCCGGCCCGCGCGAAATCGCCGACGTCCTGCTCCCGCCGTTCGAACAGGCCCTGCGGGCCGGCGCCCGGTCGGTGATGAACACCTACACCGACGTCGACGGCGTTCCGGGGGCCGCCGACCCGGCCCTGCTGACCGAGCTGCTGCGGGACACCTACGGCTTCGACGGCACGGTGGTCGCCGACTACTTCTCGGTGGCGTTCCTGCACCGCCTGCACGGTGTCGCGGCCGACCGCGCCGACGCCGCCCGGCAGGCGCTCACCGCGGGCATCGACGTCGAGCTGCCGACCATGGACTGCTACGGCGAGCCGCTGCTCGCCGCGGTGGAAGGGGGCGCGGTCGATGTCGCCGCCGTCGACCGCGCCCTCGAACGCGTGCTGCGCCAGAAGTGCGAGCTCGGCCTGCTCGACGCGGACTGGGCACCCGAGGTCCCCGAGGAGATCGACCTCGACGACGCCGAATCGCGGGCGCTGGCCCGCGAGGTCGCCGAGCGGTCCATCGTGCTGCTGCACAACGACGGCACGCTTCCGCTCTCCCCCGGCACCCGCGTCGCCGTGGTCGGGCCGCGCGCGGACACCCCGGGCGCGATGCTCGGCTGCTACTCGTTCCCGCTGCACGTCGGCGTCCACCACCCCGACGTGCCGTTCGGGGTCTCGGTGCCGACCGTGCTCGAGGCACTGAGCTCCACCTACGACGTGACTTACGCATTGGGCTGCCCGGTCACCGGTGGCGACGACGACGGAATCGCGCAGGCCGTGGCCGCGTGCGAGGACGCGTCGGTGTGTGTGGCCGTGCTGGGCGACCGGGCCGGGCTGTTCGGCGGCGGGACGTCCGGCGAAGGCTGCGACGCGGCCGACCTGCGGCTGCCGGGCCGTCAGGAGGAACTCCTGGACGCGCTGCTGGACACGGGCAAGCCGGTGGTCGTCGTGCTGCTCTCGGGACGGCCGTACGAACTGTCCCGCCAGCTGCCGCGGCTGGCCGCGGTCGTCTGCGGTTTCTACCCCGGCGAAGAAGGCGCGGGCGCGCTGGCCGACGTCCTCAGCGGCCGGCTCGACCCGGCCGGCCGGCTGCCGGTCAGCTTCCCGGCGGCCGGGGCGAGCCAGCCCTCGACCTACCTGGCCGCGCCGCTCGGCCGGCGCAGCGAGGTGTCCACAGTGGATCCTTCGCCGCTGTTCCCGTTCGGGCACGGGCTGTCCTACCGGCCGGTGACCTGGCTCGACGTCAGCGCGACGGGCTCGCTGTGGCCGACCGACGGCGTCTGCCGGGTCCGGGTGACGCTGCGCAACGACCACGGGCGCGAGGCGTCCGAAGTCGTCCAGGTCTACCTGCACGACCCGGTGGCCGAGGTGGCCCGGCCGGAGCGCCAGCTCATCGCGGCCCGCCGGGTTTCCCTGCCGCCGGGCGAAACCTGCGTCCTGGAGATCGCCCTGCACGCCGACCTGACGTCCTACACCGGCCGCGCGCGGCAGCGGCAGGTCGACCCCGGCGACGTCGAGCTGCGGGTGGGCACGTCGAGCGAACAGATCGTCACGACCCTGCACTGCACGCTGACCGGGGCACGCCGCGTCGTCGGCGCGGACCGGGTCCTGACCCCGGAGTTCTCGTTGTGAAACGTCCTTTGGTGATCTTCTGCCTGGCCGTGCTCACCGTGCTCTTCGTCGGCGCTTCCGGCCGCCCCGCCCCGTCGGGCTGGGTGGCGACGTGGACGTCGATGCCCCAGCTGACCGAGCCGGGAAACCTGCCGCCGGCGCCCTTCACCGGCACCGATCGCGTGCTCGACAACGCATCGCTGCGCGAGACGGCGCAGGTGACGGTGGGCGGCCCGCGGATCCGGCTGCGGTTCTCCAACGCCTTCGGCGGCGCGCCGCTGCCGCTGACCGCGGTGACGGTGGCGCGCCCGGTCGCCGGCGCGGCGGGCGTCTCCTCCGTGGTGCCGGGCAGCGTCCTCCCGGTGACCTTCCACGGCAAGCCGTCGACCACGGTGCCGCAGGGCGCGCAGGTCGTGTCGGACCCGCTGCCGTTCCCGGTGCGGTCGCTGGAGAACATCGCGGTGACGGCGTACCTGGCGCACGGCCAGGCCTCGACGTCGATCACCTCGCACCCGGGCTCGCGCACGACGTCGTACCTCCTGGCCGGCAACCACGTCTCCGACCTCGAACTGCCGGGCGCGACCCCGGTCGACCACTGGTACTTCCTCAGCGGCATCGAGGTGCTGTCCCCGGCGTCCGCGGTGGCGGTGATCGGCGACTCGATCTCCGACGGCCGCGGCTCGACGACCAACGGCAACGACCGCTGGCCGAACGTGCTCGCCGCGCGCCTGCACGGGGTGTCCGTGGTGAACCAGGCGGCGGGCGGCAACCGCGTCCTGCAGGACGGCCTCGGCCCGAACGTGCTGGCCCGCCTGGACCGCGATCTGCTGTCCACCAGCGGGGTTTCCTGGGCCATCGTGTTCGAGGGCGTCAACGACATCGGCACGGCCACCCCGGAGGCCGCCGCCGACGTGGCGGCGCAGCTGATCGACGCCTACGACCAGATCCTCGTCCGCGCCCACGCCCAGGACATCCAGGTGTACGGCGCGACGATCACGCCGTTCGGCGGCAACACCGGCTACGACGACCCGGCCCGGGAAGAAGCACGTCAGCGCGTCAACGCGTGGATCCGCCAGCCGGGCCACTTCGACGCGCTGCTGGACTTCGACAAGGTGGCCCGCGACCCGGCGAAGCCGGCCCAGCTGCTGCCCGCCTACGACGTCGGCGACCACCTGCACCTCAACCCGGCGGGGTACCAGGCCCTCGGGTCCAGCGTTCCGGCCGTCCTTTTCCGGAAATGACCGCAGAATAGTCAAGCGCCAAAAAGAAGACAATTCCAGGACGTACCTCCCGCCGCGTGATCACCGACCGCCGAACGCGGTCTGACGGACCGTGATCGGCCGGATATCTGTTGGGACACAAGCGAGTCTCGAAGACGGGGGCCCGTGACGCACGTCACGGGCCGTCCCCTAACATGTCGCCCGTCTGCTGTCCCCACAGGTAGTCGTCGCTCCCGGAAAGGGAAAACATGTCCGACGTCATCAACAGCATCTTCGGCCGCCCCAAGAACGAAACCGCCGGCGCGGGCGGGTACTCCTACGGCGCGGCCGAGCCCGCCCCGGAGGTCGCCGAGGCGCCCGCCGAAAGCGCTCCCGATACCGACGAGGCGACGGTTGCCGAGGAGGCGGATTCCGCAACCGACAGCGAAACCGCCGCGGAAACCGCCGAAGACGAAGCCGCTGACAGCGACCAGGCCGAGTCCGCCGAGGAGTCCGAAGCCGACGAGGCCGAGGCTGACGAGAGCGACGAGGACGTCACCGGGACCGACGAGGAGGCGGCCGCCGAGGACACCGAAGGGGACGACACCGACTCGGACACGGTCGAGTACGCCGCCGAAGCCGAGCCGGTGGCCGAGACTGTTGCGGCTGAGCCGGTCGCCGAGGCCGCCGAGACCGAGCCGGTCGCCGAGACCGTCGAGACCGAGCCGGTCGCGGAGACCGAGCCGGTGGCCGAAGCCGCCCCGGTCGTGGTGGCCGCCGAGACCGAAGCGGCCGCGGCCCGGCCCGCCGCGGGCAGCCGCGGCAGCACCACGATCGCCGACGGCGTCGTCGGCAAGATCGTCGTGCGGATCGCCGCGCAGACCGAAGGCGTGCACAGCGTCGCCGAGGACGGCATCACGGTCGAGCTCGCCGACGACGTCGCCTGGGTGACCATCCCCGTGGTGGTCGAGTTCGGCCACGCGGTGAAGGCGCTGGGCGAGCAGATCCGCGTCGCGGTGATCGACGCGGTCGAGCAGTACCTGGGTCTCGACGTCGAGGTCGTCGACGTCCACGTCACCGACATCCACTTCCCCGAAGCGGACTGATCCCCGCCGTGCCCGGTCCCGGACGCGGGACCGGGCACCCGGTGCGGCCGCCCGTCTCCCCCGCCGGGGTGAAGCGTTCCGAGCACGCCGCCCCCGGAAACCCCGGCGTTCCCATCCCCGATTGCGCACGGGCAGCATGCTGCCACTCGTTCGTGTGGGTCACCGCGGCCACGCTTCACCGGAACCGGGCGCCGCGGTCACGCGAAGTCGATCTTCCCGGCTCGGTAAAGGTTTTCCCGGCCGGGCCGCCGTTATCGGACCGGTACCCCCGGGCGCTGTTACCGTTCCGCCGCCCTGGTCGGCGTCCCCACCCACGCCCCGGCCGAGGCCTCTCCCGGGCGGCTTTCCGTTGCCGTCCGGCACTTCCGGAGAAAAGGCGACAGTTGACCCCGCTGAACCACCCCGGCGCGCCCGCGCCGGAAACGCCCGACTGGCACGTCACCGCGTTCCGCGGACCGCAGCCGGGCGAAGACGGCCACCCGCTGCTCGACGCCGTCCGCGCGCTGCGTGCGCGCATCCTGTTCGACCACGGCCGCCGTCCGGCGTTCCTCCGCCCGGACGGCACCCACACCGACGACCAGGAGCTGGACTTCGGCGCCTGGCACTTCCTCGCGCGGCGCAGCCCCGGCGGCCCGCCGCTGGGGTACATCCGGCTGTCCACACCGGACTCGGGCGTGCTGTTCCAGTCCCGCGACTTCCTCGGCGACGAGCGCTACGAGGAACTCCTGGCCGCCGAGGGCTTCGCGGCCGGGGAGGTGTTCGAACACAGCAGGCTCGTCGTCGAGCACCGCGCCCGCAAGCTCGGTCTCGGGCTCCACCTCAACGCGCTGGCGATCGGCGCGGCCCACCACCTGGGCGCCCGGGCGATGATCGGCACCTCCGGCACGAAGGACGGCCAGGACCGGTTCCACGAACGGTTCGGGTTCCGGCCCGTCACCGGCACCCGCCGGTACGTCCCGCAGTACACCGAAGACGTCGTGATCATGCTGCACCGCGTCGCCGACGGCGGCGGGCGGCAGCACGACCTGGTCACCCGGCTGCGCGACGAATTCCCCGTCATCGCGGCGGCGGGGGCGGCCCCGCTGCTGCCCGTGCCGCCGGTGCGCCGCGGGGCACCGGTCACCCCGTCCGGCGCCGCCTCGCCCGACCGGACGACGTACCGGCCGGTCCTGCACACCGCCGCCGACGTCGAGGCGCTGCTCGCGTCCGGGAACGTCCGCGAACTGCACGACACGATCGACGACCAGCTCACCGAACTGGTCCGCAGCCGCGAACCGGCGTGCCGCGACCGCGGCGAGATCGAACGCAAGAAGCGGGAGCAACTGGCCGGCGCGCCGCCGTGGGAGTACGGCACGTGGGCGTGGTACCCGTGGTCCGGGCGGCTGGTGCACGTGCTGCCGCGCGAGGAGTTCCGGCTGGTCCGCACCGACCGCAACCGGGGCCGCATCGAACGGCCCGACCAGCGGCGGCTGTTCGGCAAGCGGATCGGCGTCATCGGCCTGTCGGTCGGCAACAGCGCGGCGCTGACGTTGGCGCTCGAAGGCATCGGCGGAGCGTTCCGGCTGGCCGACTTCGACGACTTCGGCTTGTCCAATCTGAACCGGTTGCGCGGCGGGGTGCACGAGCTCGGCGTCAACAAGGCGGTGCTGTCGGCCCGGCAGCTGGCCGAGATCGACCCGTACCTCGACGTCGAGATCGAGCCGGCCGGGCTGACCCCGGAGACCATCGAGCGGTTCTTCGCCGGTGGTCTCGACCTCCTCGTCGAAGAGTGCGACACGCCGTGGGTGAAGATCGCGGCCCGCGAGTACGCCCGCGACCTCGGCATCCCGGTCGTGATGGACTGCAACGACCGCGGCATGCTCGACGTCGAGCGCTTCGACCGCGAGCCCGACCGGCCCCTGCTGCACGGGCTGCTCGGCGACGTCAAGTCGGTCGATCTGCTGGAGCCGGCGCCGGCGGCCAGGACCGAGCTGATCCTGGCCATGGTGGACGCGGACCGGATCAGCCCGGAGCTGAAGGCGTCGTTCGGCGAACTGGGCCGCACGCTGAGCAGCTGGCCCCAGCTCGCGTCCGGCGTGGCCCTCGGTGGCGCGTTGTGCGGCGAGGCCGCCCGCCGCATCCTGCTCGGCCTGCCGTGCGAGTCCGGCCGCTTCTACACCGATCTCGAGCAGCAGCTGCACCCGTCGCGCAACGTCTACGCGGGCGGGACGGCGTGAGCGCGCTGGCCGTTCCGCTGGCGATCACGGGCACCGGCGTGCACCTGCCACCGGAGGTCGTCACCAACGCCGAACTGACGGCGACGCTGGACACCTCGGACGAGTGGATCGTCGGCCGCACCGGGATCCGGACCCGCCGCCGCCTGGCCGCGGACCGCAGGACCTCGGACATGTGCGCGGCCGCCGCCCGCCCCGCGCTCGCGGCGGCCGGCGTCTCCGCTCGCGACGTCGACGCGGTCATCGTCGGGACGTACACCCCCGACCAGCCGTTGCCCTCGACGGCGCTGATCGTCAAGGAGCTGCTGGGCGCCGACCGGGCCCTCGCCCTCGACGTCACCCAGGCGGCGTGCGCCAACGGGGTCCAGGCCCTGTTCCTGGCCGCGCACCTGCTGCAGACCTCGGCGGCCCGCACGGTCCTGGTGGTGGCGGCGGACTGCGCGTCCCGCGTGACGGACCCGGCGGACCGCACGACGAGGGTGTTCTTCGGTGACGCGGCGGGCGCGGCGGTCCTCACCCGGGCCGCCCCGGGCGCCGGCCTGCTGGGCTGGGACTTCGGCGCGGAACTGTCCTACGAGGTGGAGATCCCGGCGCCCGGCGCCTCCCTGAAGATGAACGGCCGGGCGGTGTGGGACACGGCGACGCGCTGCCTGCCGGACAGCATCCTGCGTGCGCTGGACGACGCGCACGTGCCGGTGGACGAGGTGAGCCACTTCTTCCTGCACCAGGCGAACCTGAACATCCTGACGGCGGCGCTGGACAAGCTGGGCGTGTCCCGGTCCCGTGCCCCGATCACGGTGGACAGCCTGGGCAACACGGGATCGGCGGGGGTGTTCACGGCCCTGCACGCCCGGTTCGCCTCGGGCGAGGTGCGTCCGGGCGACACGTACGTGGTGTCGTCGATCGGCGCCGGCTTCCAGTGGGGCACGTTGTGCTTCCGCCACGGCTGAGCTGAGGGTGGCTCCGGCCTCCGCGCCGGAGCCACCCGCGTCACCGGACCCGGTAGCGCAGGTGGAGCACGCCCTGGTCGTCGAGGCGGCGGACGAGCTCGAGTTCCGCCTTGGTGCCGTCGAACAACCGCCGTCCTTCGCCGAGGAGCACCGGGACGACGTGCAGTTCCAGTTCGTCCAGCAGACCCGCGGCCAGCAAGGCTTGCGCGGCCCCGGCCCCGTGCACCATCACCGCGCGATCACCGGCCGCGGCACGGGCTTCCTCCGCCGCCGCGGTGACGTCGGTGAAGAACCGCGCGCTGCCCGGCGGGGTGTCGGCGGGATCGATGTGGTGGGTGAGCACGTGGATCGGCACCCCGTCGTGGTGGTCGCCGCCCCACCGGCCGGCCAGCTCGAAGGTCCGGCGGCCGGAGATGAGCGCGCCGGTCGCCAGGGCCTCCCGGTAGATCTGCGCGCTGGCGCCGTCCCCGTGCCGGTGGTCCAGCCAGTCGAACAGCCGGCCACCACCGCGGCCCAGCTCCTGGCCGGGCCGATCCTCCGGCCCGGCCACGAAGCCGTCGAGGGACATGGTCATGTAGAGGCGGATCATCGGGAACTCCTCCGGTCGGTTTCACTACCGACGCGTCGAACGAGCCCCGTCCGGATCGACGGCCCGCGCGATCACCTCCTCCAGCCGCAACGGGCCGGCCGGGTGGTGGGACAGGCACAGCGGCGTCGCCACCCGGCGGAACCCGAACGCCTCCCCCGCCACGTAGAACTGCGCTCGCTCGAGCCGGGAGATGTCCGCGACCGGACTGCCCTTCGCGCGGGCCAGCTCGGTGGCCGCCGCGATCTGGGCCGGGCTGTTGAGCCGGCCGAAGAACTGCGTCATCGCGTTGCCGACCACCTGGTTGTGCAGCCCCTTGGGGGCCTGGGTGGCGAACAGCAGGCCGAGGCCGTACTTGCGGGCCTGGGAAGCGAGGACGATCGTGCTGCGCGTGCTCGCCGTGAGACTCCCCGACGACGCCAGCGTCTGGGCTTCGTCCATGACGAACAGCGCGCCCAGCGGCCGGTCGCCCGCGGGGTGGCGTTTGATCCAGGCGAACAGTTCCATCTGCAGCTGGTTGACGAAGTTCTGCCGCTGTTCTTCGGCGGGCAGGCCGACGAAGCTGATCACCGAGACACGAGCGCGTTTGCCCTCGGCCGGCGTGAGCAGCGTGCCCGGATCGACCGGCTCGCCACCGCCGGCGAAGAGCGGATCGTTGACCATCGCGGCCTTGAGGACTTCGGCCAGGTCGGCGGCGATCCGCTTGGCGTCGTTGAGGGTGCTGACGTCCTCGGGCAGGTCGGACAGGAGCTCGACGAGCTCCGGCAGGCTGCGCGACCCGGTCCGCGCGTGGTGGACGACGGCCTGCCGGAGCACCGCGAGCCCGATGCCGGCCTTCGCGGTGCTCCCGGTGAGCCGCGCCTGAGGGGCCAGCGTCGCCACGGCCACCTCGACGGCGGCGGTGAACTCGTCGGTGTCGTCGAGGACGCCGGCGAAGTCGGGCAGGGGCCGGAAGGCCAGCGGCCGCCCGGTCACCCGCCCCGGCGTCCAGACGACGACGTCGGTCTCGGCGAGGTACTGCTGGGCGAGTTCGGCATCACCGTTCCGCCAGCCGCCCGGCGGCTCGGGCCAGGCGTCCCCGAGGCGCGCGAGGTCGTTGTTGGGGTCCAGGACGATCGCGGAGACGCCGAGGAGCGCGCATTCCTCGATGATCCGCCGCAGGAGCACGGTTTTCCCGGATCCGGAACCGGCGAAGACGGCGGCGTGCTTGCGCAAGGCGGAAAGCTCGATCCGCACGGGCTCACCGGAGCCGACGACGGTCCCGAGCGTGATCTCCCCTTCGGCGGGCGGCGGGTGGGCGGCTTCACCGGGCCGCTGTTCGCCCGGCTTCTCGGGCAGCACGGCGGACAGCAGCTCGGACCGGCTGGCGGGCCGCCGGTCGTACAGCCACTCGTGCAGCTCCCGGCCGCCGTTGGCGAGCAGCTTCTGCAACGCCCAGAAGGTCCGCACGTCGGCGTCGGACAGCCGGATCGTCCGGCCGCCGGCGGCCGTGAACTTCTCGACCTCTTCGCGAGTCTTGGCCCCGCGTCCCCAGGCGTCGCGGAGGATGACGAGGTGCCGGTTGTCCACGCCCTGGCGCTGTCCCGCCTCGGACCGCGCCTTGCGGAACCGGCTCAGCGCCGCCCGCGGGTCGCGAGCCGCGATCGCCCGGAACACCCAGTGCTCCTGCAGGTCCGCGGTTTCGTCGAGGGTCCGGGTCAGCCATGCGTGCACCTCGCTCAGCCCGGCCTGGCGCTCACAGGACCACTCCATGTCGTCGTCGCCGACCTCGGTGACCCAGCACCGCAGGGCGGCCGACAGCAGCCCCGGCATCATCCGGTCCACGATCGACTCGCCGAGCAGCTTCCCGGGATCGACCTCCGCCTGCAGCTTCTCGAACTCGGCGTCGAGCTCGGCGAACCGGTCGTTCTCGACCTCGGTGCGCGGGGGCGCGACCGGCACCGGAGCCTTCTCGTCGAAGGAGGTGAGCTCCCGGACCTGCCCGGCCCGCAGGCACCCGTCGATGTGCGCGCCGATGCGCTTGAGCAGTTCCCGCGGCGTCCATTGTTCCCAGGGACCCTCGAACGCCGCCGGCGCCACCGGCCAGGTCGGGTGCGGCGGGGTGAAGCCCATCGACTCGTACGCCACCCCTAGCCGCTTCTCGACCAGCGCCCGGCCCAGTGCGGCATCGGTGATCCGGCCCAGCGTCACCGTTTCCCGGAACCGGTCGGGGACGGTGCCCGCCGCCTTCGACCGGATCTGCTCCCAGGTGGACGGCAGGCAGGCCAGCACGGTGAGGGTCTTGTGGGTGACTTCGCGCAGGCCCATCAGCCCGTCGGCGATCTGCGCCACGAGCAGGTCGTCGCCGACGCCGTCGCCCAGCATGCCCTGCTTCGACCGCGCGACCAGCGTGTCGAGCTGGTCGACGGCGATCACGACCGGCCCGGTGAGAGCGAGCAGCCGGGTGATCTCCTGGACGAGGACCCGGGCGGGTTTCGGTCGCGAGTAGATGTTCCACTGACGAGCTTCGGAGGTCAGTTCGGTGTCGCCGTCGAGGTAGTCCTCGCCGATGTACTTGGCGCCGCGGTCCCGGCTCGCGATGAGCACGAGGGCCCGCGCGGTGTCCCCGCATTCGTCGGCGACCATCTCGTCGAGCGACCCGACCCCGTCGACGAAGGCCTCCACGTCCCCGGCGGTCAGCCCTCGGCCGCGCCGGATCCTCGCCTCGACCTCGGCGTCGACGTGGGCCCGCAGGCACACCCGGAGCAGGAACCGCCGCAGTTGCGACTCACCCGAATCGTCCGGGCGGGCCAGCCCACGGCGCAACGCCTCGGCCGTGTTGTCCCAGAACGCCTCGGCCGCGGTGACGTCGTCGAGGAAGAAGTAGCCGCGCGCGCGGTGGACCCGGCGCCGGACGAGACCGAGCAGATGGGTCTTGCCGACCCCTTTCAGCCCGCGCATGACGAGCCCGATCGGGCTGGGCCCGTCACTGGCGACGGCATCGCGGATGCCGGTGTCGAGGGCCGCGAGCGCGTCGGCGTGCAGACCGTCCACGTGGTAGGGCGAGTCCCGCCAGACGTGATCGGGGGTGTCCGCCCAGTCGAAGCTCAGCGTCGCGAGTGCTTTGAGCTCGTCCATGATCACGCCTCGAACGAAACGAAGTGGTTGTCCTCGCCGCCGATGCGGATCGCCGCCGCGTGATCGGCCGGCTCGAGGGCCTTGCGGTTGTCCTCCGGGACCAGGTGCACCTTCCCGGTGCGGCTCAGCTCCTTGAGCACCGCATCGACTTCCGCGGCCGGCGCGCCGAGCTTCGGCCGCAGGTCGACCAGCCCGACCCAGCCGCGCGGTTCCTTCACGAGTTCGCGGTAGGCGACCCGGATGCGGGTTTCGAGGTCTTCGACCGGTTCGGGTGCCGCCGACGAGCCGAAGATGTCGGCGAGGCGCAGGTTCCGGTGGCGACGGAACTCGTCGAAGCCACCGAGGACGAGGTACAGCACCGAGCAGAGGGTGCTCTGCGGCCGGGGCGGCGGTGGGGTCTTCGCCCCGAGCTCCTTCTCGCACCAGGCCCAGCCGCGGTCGGTCAGCTCGTGGACGAACGGACGGCCGACCTGCTCGCTGGTGATGTACCCGGCGTCCTTCAGCTGCGTGCGCTCCTTGCCGGTGAGCGTGAACCCCACCAGCTCCTTCAGCTCCGGGTTGGGTACTTCGCGGCCCAGCACCATCAGCGTGAACATCGCCGCGGTCTGTTTGTGTCCCAAGCGGTCGGTCATCCGACTTCCTTCCGGTGGTTCGCCTTCGTCGCGGTCTGGGCGAGCGTGCGCAGCAGCAGGTCGATCGACCGGCGGGTGTCCGCGAGGATCGGGGTCGGGACGCCGCTCGGGGAACGGGGCCGGGCCGCCACCGCCAGGTCCGCGGCCAGTTCGTCGACGTGGCGGTCGTCACCCGCTTCGACCGTCGCCTGCAGGTGCGTCACCAGCTCGTCGACCAGGACCCAGCGGGAGGGGCTCAGCCGTGCCCCGCGGACCTGGGCGAGCAGCGCCGGAAGGGGTGAGTCCTCCTCGGCCGGCGGGGTCCCGCCGCGGAGCTGGGCGACCAGGTCCTGGGCGACGCCGGCCGGGCCGCGGGCGCCGAGCCGCAGGTAGCGGAGGTTGCCCACGTACCCGGAGAGCCCGGCCGCCTCGGTGCCCGGCGTCAGGATCGGGATCACGCGGCGGTCCTGGCCGAGCGACCGCTGGAGGAAGAGCTCGACTTCGGCCTGCTGCCAGCGGCTCACCTTGCCGTCGACGATCAGGCACAGGTGCCGGGCGTCGTCCTCGGTCCGCTCCAGCAGCGACTGGTCGCCCGACAGCGACTTCACCGCCCGGACGCCCAGCTTCCCCAGTTCCGCGATCAGCTCACCGCCGGGCTGGACGAACGGCCGCGGGATGCTGACCCGCAGTTCGTGCTTGAACTTCCGGTGGCTCGCGCGCACGGCGGCCACGTAGGCATCGCGGTTCTCCGCCAGCAGTTCCGTGCGGTCGAGCCGGTAGGCGATCACCGCCGCCACGGTTTCGAGGGCGAAGCCGATCTGGTCCGCGCTCGGCGTCTTCTCCGACAGCACCGGCAGCTGCTCGCCGAAACTCCAGTACGACACGTACGGCAGCGTCAGGTGCCGCGACATCGTCTCCGGGGCGACACTCTGGTCGAGCCACGCCTGGTACAGCTCGGCCGTCTCCGCGACGACCGTCTTCCGCCACTCCTCCGACCGGCCGTACTCCTCCCGGCTGTCGAAGCGCGACAGGACCGGCAGCACCGTCAGCCGCGAGCGGTCGTAGGGCAGCAGGTTCCGCGCCCGGTCCGCGCGTCCGGCGAGGTCCATCGCCCCGCGGATGCTCTGCTGGTTCGCCGTGAACAGCACCACGAGGTGGTCCGGCAGGTGCGCGGTGCAGATGCTGCCGATGTCGGAGATCCCGGTGCGGCTGTCGATGAGCACGAAGTCGTAGTCGTTCGTCCACTGCTCGCGGCACTTCTCGAGGTATTCGCCGAACCCCTCGTCGTACAGGCCTTCCCAGTCGATCGCCTGGACCTGCCCGATGTAGCCCTCGTCTTCGCGCCCGGCGGCGATGAAGTCGAGCGCGCCGGCCTTCCGCAGCCTCAGCACGTGGGCTTCCGGGGCGAACCGGCCTTCCCGGAAGCCGGTGACGAGGTCGACCACACCACCGCGGGGCTTGCCCGGCAGCCGCGGCCGGAAGTAGTCGCCGAGGCCGGGGGCTTCCAGGTCCCAGTCCAGGCAGAGCACCCGGTGCCCCCAGCGGGCGAGCAGCACGGCGATGTTCGCCAGCGTGAAGCTGCGGCCGACGCCGCCCTTGTAGGAGTAGAAGGTGAACACCGACCCCGGCATCCGTCAGAACCTCGGCATCCGCGCCGTGGGGGACGGCTCGGGGGCCGGGGTGTCCACCGGCCAGTCCGGCCGCCAGTCCGGCGCTCGTTCGATGAGCTCCTCGAGTTCGCCGGCGATCTCGGTGATCTTGCGGTTGAAGTCGAGGTACGCCGGCGCGGCCTGGAAGTGCTCGAAGGGGTGGTTCCACTGCTGCAGGTCACGCATGCGCCGCTCGTGGGCCCATCCGGGGAAGTTCCGGGAGTCGCAGAAGATCACCGGGTAGATCAGCGGCCGCGTGCGCGTGGTCAGCGCTTCCCGCTTGGCCATGGAATGCCACTCGGCCAGGCACCATTCGTCCCGGAAGTACTTCGGCGAGCACACCGGCACCAGCACCCGGGTGCGCAGCAACGCGGTGCGCACCTCCCCCGCCCAGCTCGCGCCGGTGCGGACCTGGTCGTCGCAGAAAATCCGGACGTCCCGGTAGAAGTTGTTGTCGAGCACTTCGGCCAGCCGGGGCCGGAAATGATTCTTCACCCACGCCGAAATGTCCCGGCCGGCGCGTTGATAGCTGATGAACACGTCGTACTCGTACACGCGTGCTTTCGCTCCTTCACCGCTCCCCACCAGGCAACGGCCCATCCTAGGCCGGTCCCGCACACCGCGAGAAGGCTCGAAACCGGACAGAAAGATGCCAATACCTGGCCACCGGCGGACAACGTCGCCGCCCACTCCGAAAAACTTGACAAACGCGCATCCGGCCGATAAATGACAGGGCAGCATTGCGAATGCCGATCACCGAGATCGGTGATTCACCGACTCGACGAGAAGGGGCGCCAATGCCCGACCGTGCCGCGCCCCGGGTGTTCGTGACCTATTCGCACGACACCCCGGAACACAAGGAACTCGTGCACAAGTTCGCCTCGTTCCTCCGCGTGGAGATCGGCTTGGACGTGCACCTCGACGCCTGGTACGACAACACGCGCCGGGACTGGTCGCTGTGGGCCACCGAGAACCTCGAGAAGGCGGACTTCATCGTGGTCATCGCCTCCCCGGACTACAAGCGCCGCGCCGACGGCACCGCGCTGCCCCACGAGGGGCGGGGCGCCCAGTTCGAGGCGGCGATCATCCGGGACAACCTCACCCGGGACCTGCGCCGGGAGACCGAACGGGTGCTGCCCGTCGTCCTGCCCGGCCGCTCGGTCGACGAGATTCCGTTGTTCCTCAACGGCCACTCGACGACGCGGTACCACGTCGACGAGTTCACCCCGGCCGGCGTGGCGGACCTCCTCGCCGCGATCACCGGGCAGGGCCAGTACCCGATGCCCCGGCGTGGGAAATGGCTCGGCGGAACCCGCGAGGAACACCACGTGCCCGCGGGTGAACTGCCGTGGCTGTGCGCCGGCAACGGCGTGAAACGCGCCGCCGCGGACATCAGCGGCGTGCGCTACGAACAGAGCATCGTCGTGCGGCCGGGTGCGCCGTCGGTCGCCGGGCCGGGGTTCGTCGAACTGGACCTCGGCGGCAACTACCGGCGGTTCACCACCGTCGCCGGGGTGCTCGACGACGCCGCGGACGCGTTCCAGGTCGGCCGGGTCCGCGTGGTCCTCGACGGGACCCCGCGGTCCGAACACGACGTCTCGGCCGGCAAACCCGCCGTCATCGACCTGGAGGTGACCGGCGCCCGCCTGCTGCGGCTGGAGCTGTCCCGGCCGCAACAGGCATCACCACTCCGTTCCGCGGCGGTCGTCGTCACCCCGCGGAACGCCCGGCCACCCGAGCTGGGTCTGGGTGATCCGACCGTGACCTGACGCGGCAGGTCTCGAGGTCCACCTCGCGCAACGCCGCGCCCACGCCCGCCAGGGCCACCGCGTTCATCGACAGCGACGTCACCCCCAGCCCCACCAGTACCGGCGCCAGCGCCGGATCCGCCGCGGCCTCGCCGCACACTCCCACCGGCTTGCCCGCCTCCGCGCCGGCCCGCGCGACCAGGCCCACCAGGCGCAGCAACGCCGGCTGGTGCGGGTCGTTCAGCGCCGCCACCGCGCCCAGCTGCCGGTCCGCCGCGAACACGTACTGCGCCAGGTCGTTCGTCCCCAGCGAGACGAAGTCGATCTCCGCGAGAATCTCCTGCGCGCACAACGCCGCCGCCGGGATCTCGATCATCACGCCCACCCGGGCGATCCCCGCCGCGCGGGCGCGCGAAGCGAACCACGCCGCCTCCGCCGCCGTGGCCACCATCGGGGCCATCACCGACAGCTCCACCCCGGTGTCCCCGGCCGCCGCCGCGATCGCCGACAGCTGGCGGTCCAGCAGGTCCGGGCGGTCGAAGGCCACGCGCAGGCCGCGGACACCCAACGCCGGGTTGGGTTCCTCGCCCATCGGGAGGAACGCCAAGGGTTTGTCGGACCCCGCGTCCAGCGTGCGGACGACGACCGGCCGGCCCGCGAACGGGGCCAGCACCGCCGCGTACGCCGCCCGCTGCTCGGCCTCCGTCGGCTCGGAAGCCGCGGTGAGGTAACAGAATTCGGTGCGGAACAGCCCGACCCCTTCGGCGCCGGCCGCCGCGGCAGCCGAGGCGTCCGCCGCCGAGCCCACGTTGGCGAGCAGCTTGACGCGGTGGCCGTCGGCGAGGCGGCCGACGCCGTCCCACACCGGGCGGGACGTCCGGGCCGGCGGCCGGACCGTGCCGTCCGACGGCGTCACCGTGCCCGCCGACCCGTCGACCGCGAGGCCCGGGCTGTCCAGCTCCAGCACTCCGGCGCACGCCACCACGGCGGGAATACCCAGCGCCCGGGCCAGGATCGCGGTGTGGCTCGTCGGGCCGCCTTCCGCCGTCACCAGCGCCAGGACCAGGTCCGGGTCGAGGCCGGCGGTGTCGGCCGGGGCGAGGTCGCGGGCCACCAGGACGCTCGGCGACGTCAGGTCCGGCACGCCCGGCGGGGCCACGCCGAGCAGGGCCGCGATGATCCGGTCTCGGACGTCGGCGACGTCCCGGGCGCGTTCGGCCAGGTAGCCGCCCGCGGCCTGCAGCGCCGTCATGAAGTCCCCCGCGGCTTCCCATACGGCCCGCGTCGCCGGGAGCGAGCGCGTGCGGACGAGCTTTTCGGCGGACGCGGTCAACGCCGGGTCGGCGGCCATCGCGGCCGTCGTCTCCAGCACCGATCGGGCATCTCCGGACACGGAACGGGCACGATCGGACAACGCGGCCGCCACCGAAGCCGCCGCCTGCCCGATCTTGCCCGCTTCGACCTCGAGGTCTGCCGGAGCGGGCGTGGAAGCGGGTTCGGGCAGGTCAGCGGCCACGAGGACGCGCGGGCCGTCGACCCGGCCAGGGCTGACTCCGACTCCGGACAGCGGCATTGCAGGACCTCCAGGAGCAAAGGATCTCGTAACGGGGGATTGACAGTACGGTAACAACGGGCACAATCAAACGGCAACGGGCAAACATCGGAGAGGAACGGGCATGTACGCCGCCGAACGGCATCAGCTCCTGGCGCAACGCGCACGACGTGACGGCCGCGTCGACGTCGGTGACGTCGCCGCCGAACTCGGTGTCGCCCCCGAGACCATCCGCCGCGACCTCGGCGTCCTCGAACGCCAGGGCGTGGTCCGCCGCGTCTACGGCGGCGCGGTCGCGGTCGAGCGGCTCGACTTCGAACCCGAGGTCGCGCAGCGGGACCAGACCAACGCCGCGGAGAAGGACGCGATCGCCCGGGCCGCTCTGGACCTGGTGCCCGACCGCGGCTCGATCCTGCTCGACGCGGGCACCACCACCAGCCGGCTCGCGACGCTGCTGCCGGCCGACCGCGAGCTGACGGTGATCACCAACTCGATCCCGGTCGCTTCGATCCTCGCCACCCGCCCGGGCATCACGCTGCACATCCTGGGCGGCCGGGTCCGCGGGACCACGCTCGCCGCCGTCGAAGCCTGGACGCTCCGCGCGCTCGAAGGCCTGCTCGTCGACGTCGCTTTCCTCGGCGCCAACGGCTTTTCCGCCGAGCACGGCTGTACGACGCCGGACATGGCCGAGTCCGCCGTGAAGGCCGCCGTCGTCGCCGCGGCGCGCAAGCGGGTGCTGCTGGCCGACCACAGCAAGTACGGCACCGACCAGCTCAGCCGGTTCGCGCGGCTGGCCGAGATCGACGTCCTGGTCACCGACAGCGGCATCGACGCCGGTGCGGTGGCCGAACTCGAGGAAGCGGGCCCGGAGGTGGTGCTGGCGTGATCGTCACCGTGACCCCCAACCCCAGCCTCGACCGGACGTTGCGGCTGACCGGCCTGCACCGCGGCGAAGTCAACCGGGCCGAAGCCGTCCGGCTCGACCCCGGCGGCAAGGGCGTGAACGTCGCCCGTGCGCTGGCCGCCGCCGGGACCCCGACCGTCGCGCTGCTGCCCGCCGGCGGCCCGGTCGGCGAGCGGCTGTCCGACCTGCTCGCCCCGGAAGGCGTCCCGGTCGTCGCCGTGCCGATCGCCGGGTCGACCCGCAGCAACATCACGCTCGTCGAGGCCGACGGGACCACGACGAAGATCAACGAGCCGGGCCCGGAGTTCTCCCCCGCCGAGCTGGCCACCCTCGAACGCCGCGCCGTCGAACTCGCCGTACGCGGCGAATGGCTGGTGTGCTGCGGAAGTCTGCCGGCCGGCGTGCCCGACGACTTCTACGCGCGGCTGACGAAGCTCGCTCGCGAAGCCGGGGCGAAGGTCGCCGTCGACTCCTCCGGCGCACCGCTCGCCGCTGCCTGTGCGAGCGGCCCGGACCTGCTCAAGCCGAACCTCGACGAGCTGATCGAGCTCGCCGGCCGCCCGCTGCCGCTGCTCGGCGACGTCGTCGCGTGCTGCCGGGAGCTGATCTCCGGCGGCGTCGGCCGCGTGCTGGTCAGCCTGGGCGCGCGCGGCGCGGTCCTCGTCGAGGAGTCCGCGACGCACCACGCGCTCGGCCCGCTGGTGGCCGTGCGCAGCACTGTCGGCGCCGGAGACGCCGCACTCGCCGGGTTCCTCCACGCGGGAGGAACCGGCCCCCAAGCCCTGCGGACCGCGGTCGCCTACGGCACCGCCGCGGTCACGCAGGAGGGCAGCCGCATGCCCACGCCGGAGGACGTGCACCCCGACCTGGTGCGCGTGCTCGACGCCGATCCCACCTTCACCCTCAGCGGAGCCGCCGCATGACCACCCCAGACCTGATCACCGCCGACCTGGTCGACCTCGGCCTGGCCGCGACCGACTCCCACGGCGCCGTCCGCGCGCTCGCCGAGCGGCTCGTCTCCGCCGGGCGGGTGACCGACCTCGACCTGTTCCTCGAGGACGTCGCCGCCCGCGAGGAGCAGATGGCCACCGGGCTCGAAGGCGGCATCGGCATCCCGCACTGCCGCTCGGCCGCGGTCACCGCGCCGACGCTCGGTTTCGGCCGCAGCGACGCGGGTATCGACTTCGGCGCGCCGGACGGCCCGGCGAAGCTGATCTTCCTCATCGCCGCGCCGGAAGGCGGCGGCAGCGACCACCTCAAGGTCTTGGCCGCCCTCGCCCGGCGGCTCGTCCGGGCGGAGTTCAAGCAGCACCTGCTCGACGCCACCGATGCCGCGGCCGTCGCCGGCTACATCCGCCAGGAGGTGTCCCCCTCGTGAAGTTCGTCGCCATCACCGCCTGTCCCACCGGGATCGCCCACACCTACATGGCGGCCGAGTCCCTGGAGCAGACCGCCAAGGCCAACGGCGACGAGATCGTCGTCGAGACGCAGGGTTCGGCCGGGTCCGAGCCGTTGTCCGCCGAAGACATCGCGAGCGCGGACGCCGTCATCTTCGCCGCGGACCTCGCGGTGCAGGGCCGGGACCGGTTCGCCGGCAAGCCGATCGTCGAGGCGCCGGTCAAGGCCGCGATCAACGACGCGGCCGGGTTGTTCGAGCGCGCCAAGGCGGCGGCCCGGGAACCCGCCCCCGCCGCCGCTGCCGCCCCGGAGCTCACGTCGAAGGTCGGCGCCAACGACAAGGCCGGCACCAAGGTCCGGCAGTGGCTGATGACCGGTGTCAGCTACCTGATCCCGTTCGTCGCCGCGGGCGGCCTGCTCATCGCGTTGAGCTTCGCCCTGGGTGGCTACAAGATCGTCGACGCGCCGAAGGTCACCGAGCACTTCGACGCGGGGTCGGTGGCCGGCTGGGCCGCGCTGATGTTCCAGATCGGCAGTGCCGCGTTCGACTTCCTGGTGCCGGTGCTGGCCGGGTTCATCGCGTTCGCGATGGCCGACCGCCCGGCGATCGCCCCCGGGTTCGTGGGCGGCGCGATCGCCGTCACCGTCGGTGCCGGCTTCCTCGGCGGCCTGGTCGCCGGTCTCCTGGCCGGTGGGGTGGTGCTGGCGCTGAAGCGGATCCAGGTGCCGAAGGCGGTGCGCGGCATCATGCCGGTGGTCGTCTACCCGCTGCTCGGGTCCATTGTGGTCGGTGTGCTGATGTACGTCGTGGTCGGCAAGCCGATGGCGGCCGCGACGAGCGGGCTGACGAACTGGCTCAACAGCCTCAGCGGAGCCAGCGCCCTGCTGCTCGGCGCGCTGCTGGGCCTGATGATGGCGTTCGACATGGGCGGCCCGGTCAACAAGGCGGCGTACACCTTCGCCGTCGGCGGCCTGACCACCGGCGCCACGGGCTCGTTGCAGATCATGGCCGCGGTGATGGCGGCCGGGATGGTGCCGCCGCTGGCGCTCGCCCTGGCGTCGACGGTCCGCAAGAAGCTGTTCACCGAGGCCGAGCGCGAGAACGGCCGCGCGGCCTGGCTGCTCGGGGCGTCGTTCATCACCGAGGGCGCGATCCCGTTCGCGGCGGCGGACCCGTTCCGCGTGATCCCCTCGATCATGCTCGGTTCGGCGGTCACGGGCTCGCTGTCGATGGCCTTCGGAGCGACGCTGCGCGCCCCGCACGGCGGGATCTTCGTGCTCCCGCTGATCGGCAACCCGCTGCTGTTCCTGGTGGCGCTGATCGCCGGGACGCTGGTCGCGGCGGGGTCGGTGATCGCGCTCAAGCAGGTGCGGTTCCGGGCCGTCGAACGTTCCGCCACCGTGTCCGGTCAACCCGTCAACGCGTGAAGGAGTCCACTGTGTACCAACGCCGTACGCTCGTCGCCAGCAGCGTCGGGCTCCACGCCCGGCCCGCGGGCCTGGTCGCCCGGACCGCGGCCGACCAGCCCGTGAAGGTCCGGATCGCGAAGGTCAGTGACGGAGTCGTGGGTGACGCCGTCGATGCCGCGAGCGTCCTGGGCCTCATGACGCTGGGCGCGGGCTTCGGGGACGAGGTGGAGCTGAGCGCCGAGGGCGATCAGGCCCGGACGTCGGTGGACGCGCTGGCCGAGCTGATCGCCCGGGACCTGGACGCGTAACACACCACGAGGGCGCGGCACGCGGGTGCCGCGCCCTCGCCGCGTGTTCAGGCCCGGATCCCCTCCAGCTGAAGGTCGAGCAGCCGGCGCCACCGGCCCTCGCCCGCCATGTTGGCCATGGCCGCGCGGGTGATGAGGACGAAGTCCCCGGGGCCGAAGTCGGCGCGCAGCCGGCCGGCTTCGACCGCGCGTCGCACGATGCGCTCGACGATCGCCGAGAACACCACCTTCTGTTCCTCGATGTCGGCCCAGCTCGGTTCGTCCGGGCCGAGGATGGCGAACCGGAACGCGGCGTCGGGCTCGGCCGCTTCCAGGTAGCCGTAGAGCAGCGCCTCGAACGCCGCCCAGGGGTCCGCCGCGGCCTCGGCGGCCTCGGCGAGGAAGGTCATCTCCTCGAACCGGCGGCCGATGATCGCCGCACGCAGGGCTCGCTTGTCGGCGAAGTGCCGGTAGAGGGTGCCGACGCCCAGCCCGGCGCGCTCGGCGATCTCCTCCATCTGGACGGCGTCACCGCGCTGGGCGAACAGCTCGCCGGCGGCGTCGAGGATGGCGTCGCGGTTGCGCCGGGCGTCGGCGCGCAGCACACGTCGGGAAGCGGTCATGGTGGCCTCAGCGTACTTGACGACGGCGACTTCCGGACTATATTCGGAACCGGAATTCACCTTCAGCTTAGGAGCCGCCATGATCGTCGTGACCACCCCGACCGGCAAGGTCGGCCGCCGGCTCGTCCGGCACCTGCTCGCCGGGGGCAGCAAGGTCGAGGTCGTCGTCCGCGATGCCGCCCGCCTGGACGACGACGTCCGCGAGCAGGTCGACGTGGTCGAAGGAGCCCACGACGACCCGGCCGTCCTCGACGCGGCTTTGTCCGGCGCCGATGCGCTGTTCTGGCTGGTGCCGCCGGATCCGGCCGCGGCGAGCGCGGAAGACCACTACCTCGCCTTCGCCCGGGCCGGCGCCGCGGCCGTCCGCCGCCACGACGTCGGGCACGTCGTGGCGGTGAGCAGCGCCGGACACGGCTGGCCCAAGCCGGCCGGCGTGCTGTCGGCGGCGTTCGCCATGGACGCCGAGCTCCGCAGTTCGGGGGCGGCCTACCGAGCCGTGTCCCCACCCTTCTACCTGGAGAACCTGCTCGGGCAGCTCGCCGCGATCCGCGAGCGCGGCACGTTCGCCCTGACCTGCGCCGGCGACCAGCCGCTCGCCACGATCGCGACCCGCGACATCGCCGCCACCGCCGCCGGCCTGCTGACGGACCGCTCCTGGACCGGGCAGGCCGACGTCCCCCTGTTCGGCCCGGACCGGCTCACCCCCGACGGCATGGCCGGGGTGCTGAGCGAGGAGCTCGGCCGGCCGGTGGCCTACCAGCGCATCTCCCTGGCCGACTTCGCTGCCATGCGCCGCACCCAGGGCGCGAGCGAGCGCGTGGTCGCGGACGCGGTCGAGATGTTCGCGGCCCAGGACGAAGGCATCTACGACGCCGACTGGGCCGAGGCGGCGATCGCACCGACGAGCTTCCGGACCTGGTGCCGGGAGGTGCTGGTGCCCGCCCTCTGAGCGGGTCGGCCGAGAACCGGGAAGCAACGGCACCGCTGCGGCGCGGCGATCCAGGCCGCGATCGTCCGCGGCGAGACCCGGGACACCTTGCTGGTCGACGCTCGCAGTGGCCCGGGTCGAGGTGGCCGCGCCGCCCAGTCCACGCTGAGGTGGGCCGTTACCGGAGCACCGCGCTGGCCCGTCCCCGCGCCCGGCCGCTGAGTTCGGCGTCGAGGGTTTCCTGGGCGAACCGCATCTGTTCCTGGTACCGGGGTTCCTCCAGCCGGCGCAGGCCTTCCTCCGGGGCCACGGTTTCGACGGCCGCGGTGATCCACCAGATGTTGCCGAACGGGTCGCGGACCCGGCCGCCGCGCTGGCCGAAGGCGTTGTCCGACAACGCGGTCACCTCCCGGCCGCCCGCCTTCAGCGCGGCCGTGAACGCGACGTCGGCGTCGGGCACGAAGACGCGCAGCAGCGACGGCAGGTCCGGCCAGTCGTCGTGCTGGTCGAAGGCGAGCACGACGGTGTCGCCGATCCGGATCTCGGCGTGCCCGATGCTGCCGTCCGCCAGCGGCACCCGGCCCAGTTCGACGCCGTCGAAGGCCGCGGTGACGAAGTCCAGCAGCGCACCGGTGTCCTTGGTGACGATCCAGGGGGCGACCGAGGTGTAGCCGTCGGGGGTGGCAGTCATCATGAGTCCCTTTCGCGAGTCGATGACGTCACGCTAACCGCGATATAGGCCAGGACCTGTCCGCAAGGCGACGCTTCTTCAGCCGCCGGTCCGCCGGGCCGCGGCTTTCGTCCTATGCGGTCGGATCGGGACCCAGCGCGCGGTCCAGCAGCTCGCCCAGCTGGTCGACCTGGGCCTCCGACAGGTCGCGGAACGACGACTCGACGACGCCGTCGACGAGGTCCTGGCCCTCGGCCCGCAGGCGCGCGCCTTCCTCGGTCAGCCGGTGCCGCACGGCCCGCCCCGGACCGGGGACGCGTTCGATCAGCCCGCGCTCGGCCATCCGGGTCGCGAGCGAACCGAAGGACTGGTCGGTCTGGAAGGTGAGCACGGCCAGCTCGTGCAGGGAGGCGTCCGGCTTGCGGTGCAGGTGGCGCAGGGTGTCCCACTGCACCAGGGAAAGGCCCAGCGGCGCCAGCGCCCGGGTGAGCGCCCGGTGGTGGCGGTGCTGCAGGCGCTTCACGGCCAAGGAGACGTCGCCGGGGCGGTACTTCATGCGGTCACCCTAACCCATCGAAATCAGGTTGCTTATCTAAACATCCTTATATAAGGTTTCTTAGGTAGCCTGAGATCGAGAAGGAACCATGACGACTCTCCCCGCCGCCGGCTCGCCCCGGCCCACCCGCACCGAAACCCACTCCCTCGGCGCCGCCGAGGTGACCGTCGCCGACCGCGACCGCACCCGCACTTTCCTGCTCCTGCACGGGGGTGGCGGCGTCGCGACCATGGCCGGGTTCGCCGACCTGCTCGCCGAACGCACCCGCTCCCGGGTCCTGCTGCCCACCCACCCGGGCTTCGCCGGCACCCCGAAGGCCGACACGCTCACCGACGTGACCGCGCTGGCCCGGTTGTACGTCGACCTGCTGGACCGGCTCGACCTCGTGGACGTCACGGTGGTCGGCAACTCCTTCGGCGGCTGGCTGGCCGCCGAGATCGCCCTGCTGAAGAGCCCGCGCGTCAGCGGCGCGGTGATCGTCGACGGGATCGGCATCGAGGTCGAGGGGCACCCGATGACCGACATCAGCGGCATGTCCCTCCCCGAGATCCGGGCACTGTCCTTTCACGACCCCGGCCGGGCTCCGGTACCGCCGGCCGGCGGGGGCACCGGGCCGAGCCCGGACGTGCGCGCCCTGATCGGCTACACCGGCCCCACGATGGCCGACCCGGGCCTGGCCGGGCGGCTCGGCGGGATCGAGATCCCCGTGCACGTGCTCTGGGGCGAGAGCGACGGCATCGCCGGCCCGGAGTACGGGAAGGCCTACGCCGCCGCGATTCCGCGCTCGACGTTCACCCCGCTCCCCCGGACCGGCCACCTGCCGCAGGTCGAAACGCCCGGGGACCTGCTCGGCGCCCTGCTCGACCTGATCTCCTGAGCCACGCCGACACTCCCCGCGACGGGCTCAACCACGACGACAGCGAATGGCTCTGTTGCCATTCCGCCAATTGTCATCCGCCTTTTGCGCCATCCGCCGTGCGACTTCCCGAAAGTGCAGCGTCCCGGCTCTGTCGAATTTCCACCGGTTCACCGCGCAGTTCATGAATCGTTCTTCCCGGGCCGGACCCGCTGAGCCGAACGGATCATCACCTCGACCAGCGCCGTTACGAGGGTTTCCGCATCGGAACCATACCGTTACCTGGGGCGGGGGTCCCCGCTGAAACACCGGGGCCGCATGCGGCGATTAGTACAGCGGGTGACCATCCCGCTACGCGCAACGGAGCAGCCGGCTGGGCTACCCGCACGAGACCTGGTTCCCCCGGTTCACCAGGGGGTTCCGGACCATTTCTGGCGGACGGGGAGAAAATGCGCCGGACATTCGTCGTCGCCGACTTCGGTCGTCCCGCGGGGTACGAAGACCGGCTGAAACGGGTGCTCCACGATCTGCACGACGGGCTCGGGCCGACGCTCACCGCCGCCGTGCTCGGCCTGCGCGCCGCCCGGGACCTGATCGCGCGGGACCGGGCCGGCACCGAGCACCTGCTGGCCCGGCTCGAAGACGAGCTCTACGGCGCGATCACCGACCTGCGGCGGATCGTGGCCGACGCGCGGCCGCCCGCGCTCGACGAGGCCGGGCTGGTGCTGGCCGTGCGCCGGTACGCCGCCACGCTCACCGGGCGGGTGCCCGCCGAGCACGGGCCGCTGCGGGTGGCCGTCGAGGTGCGCGGCGAGCTGCCGCCGCTGTCGGCCGAAGTCGAGGTCACCGCCTACCGGATCATCCGCGAGGCGCTGGTGAACGTCGCCCGCCACTCCGGAGCCCGCGAATGCACCGTGCACCTCTGGCCGCGGGACGGCGACCTGCACGTGGAGATCGTCGACGACGGCGTCGGCACCGACGGCGAAGCCCTGCCCGCGGTGGGCGGCACCGGGCTGCGGTCGATGCGGGAACGCGCCGGCGACCTCGGCGGCGGCTGCCGGGTCGAGCCGGTTTCCTCCGGGGGCACGCGGATCGCCGCCTGGCTGCCGCTCGCCGCGGGGAAGTGAGCCGTGTTCGGTTCCCTGCGCGTCCTCGTGGTGGACGACCACCCGGTCTTCCGGGCGGCGCTGTGCGCGATGATCGACGCCACCGACGGGCTGGAGGTCGCCGGCGAGGCGGCCGACGGCCTGACCGCGGTCGCCGATGCGGGCCGGCTGGAGCCCGACGTCATCCTGATGGACCTCAACCTGCCCGACCTCGACGGCGTCGAGGCCACGCGGCGGATCGTGAGCGCGAGCCCGCACACCGGCGTCCTCATGCTGACCATGTTCGAGAACGAGGCCGCGGTGTTCGCCGCCATGCGCGCGGGCGCCCGCGGCTACCTGCTCAAGGGCGCGCGCAACGAGCAGATCATCCGCGCGGTCCGGGTGATCGGCGATGGCGAAGCCATCTTCAGCCCGGCGATCGCCACCCGGGTCCTGTCGCTGCTCGGGACGGCGACCCCGCGTGACGAGTCGTTCCCGCGGCTGACGTTGCGGGAGAAGGAGATCCTGCGGCTCGTCGCCCAGGGCATGGGCAACGCCTCGATCGCCGAAGAATTGGTGCTGAGCCAGAAGACCGTGCGCAACCACGTGTCCCACATCTTCCGCAAGCTCCGGGTCACCGACCGCACCCAGGCCATCGCCAAGGCCAAAGAGGCCGGCATTGCCCGATCGGAGTAGCGAAAGCGGGACGAATCGGGACTCCATGTCCCTGTTCGGCGAGCGTCCGCACCCCGATCCTTGGGGGTGGAGCGATCCGACGTCGTTCGAGGGAGGGCCACACCCATGATCACCGACCAGGTTCCGGTGCTGCTGCACGCCACCGACACCATCACCCACGCGGGCGTCACGGCCGCGCTGCGGTCACGTCCCGAAATCCGGTTCGCCGACGAAGATTCCGGCGAGCCCGCGGTGGTGCTGGTCATCGTGGAGCGGCTCAACGAAGAGGCCCGGCAGCTGCTGCGCAGCCTCCAGTGCGCCGGCCACGCGGGTGTCGTCCTGGTCGCCGGCGAGGTGGAGGATTCGGAACTGCTGGACGTCGTGGGCAACGGTGTCTCGGCGATCATCCGCCGCGCCGACGCCACCCCGGACACGTTGGTGCGGCTGGTGAAGGCCGCGGCCGTCGGCGAAGGCGCGCTGCCGCCCGACCTGCTGGGCCGCCTGCTGTCGCGGGTGTCCCGGCTGCAGCGGGACGTGCTGCGCCCCAACGGGTGGGACCTCGCCGGGATGTCCCAGCGGGAGACCCGGGTGCTGCGGCTGGTCGCCGACGGCTTCGAGACCAAGGAGATCGCCGACCAGCTGAGCTACTCGGAGCGGACGGTGAAGTCGATCCTGCACGACATCACCAACCGCTTCCAGCTCCGCAACCGCGCCCACGCGGTGGCGTTCGCGATGCGCGAAGGGCTCATCTAGCGCCGCGTGGCCGAACCGCACCGACCGCGGCCCGGCCAGGTGGTCCGCCGCGGCCGGTCGTGAGTGGTAAGGCGGGTTAGAACCCGCC